>NZ_QUIO01000026.1:0-59504 GCF_003480145.1 Ruminococcus sp. AM42-11
AAACGCTGAAGGCATCTAAGCGTGAAGCCCCCCTCAAGATGAGATGTCCCATTCGAAAGAAGTAAACCCCCTTGAAGACGACGAGGTAGATAGGGCAGGGGTGGAAGTGCAGTAATGTACGGAGCTGACTGTTACTAATAGGGTGAGGGCTTGACCAACAATCGCAAGGTTGAAGAATGATTCCATTAGGATGTAACATGTATGTAGTTTTGAAGGTACAGTAAATGAGACGGTAACCATTTGGTTATCGTTTTTTTATTTGCTGAAACTATACTGCTGTGTTATTATGTTTATATAAAAAATATCTGTTTAGGAAGGAAGGGCATATGGGAAATCCTAATATTCCAGTAGGTATCTCTGATTTTAAAGAGATACGTGAGAATAATAACTATTATATTGATAAAAGCGGTTTCATATCTGAACTCCTAACCGATGGTGCAGCGAAAGTAACATTGATTACCAGACCGAGACGATTTGGGAAAACATTGGGCATGAGCATGCTCTACTATTTCTTTAATGTTCGAAATGAGAGTCAGAAATTATTCGAAGGGCTTGAAATTTCAAGAAATCACGAGCTTTGTGAAAAATGGTTGAATAAGTGGCCTACTATTTTTTTGACATTTAAAGATATAGATGGACTTGATTTTGCAAGTGCGTATGACCAGCTGGTATTTACCATCTCTGATTTGTATCAGAAATACAGTTTTTTGCTGGAAAGCGAAGAAATTGATGAAGAAGATCGTAAGCGCTTTAAACTTCTGAAATCTGGTGAGGGAAGCAAAATTTTGGTTATCAGATCTCTTAGTCTGCTTATGCGTCTGCTCGAGAATTATTACCATAAGCAGATGATTTTGCTTATAGATGAATATGACGTTCCTATAGCAAAAGCCAGCAGCAAAGGATATTACCAGCAAATGCTGGAAATTATCAGAGGTATGATGAGTACTGCATTAAAAGATAATACTTCATTGAAATTTGCTGTTATCACAGGCTGTCTGCAGATTGCAAAAGAGAGCATTTTTACAGGGACAAATAACTTTGTTACAGATACGATTGCAAATACCGGATTCAATGAATATTTCGGATTTACCCAGCAGGAGGTCAACAAAATCCTGGAAGATACAGGGACAGTGCAGTATGCAAAGCAGATGAAGGAATGGTACGATGGATATCATATGGGAGAAATTGATGTGTACTGCCCGTGGGATGTTATGAATTATTTGCGGGAACTTCAGAGAAATCCCAAAGCGTAGCCAGTCAGTTATTGGAAAAATACCAGTGACAATGCAATTATCCGCTCTTTCATCGATTTTGCAGGCAATAGCATTACGGACAAAATGGAAACATTGCTTTCTGGTGGATATATTCTTCAGGATATTGATGAGAACCTGACTTATGATTATTTGCATTCATCCGAAAGTAATCTTTGGAGTATTCTTTACATGACTGGTTATCTGACAGAAGCGCGGATTTCAGAAGGGAAAATTGCATTTTCACCGGATACCAAAGCATTAAAGATACCAAATGCGGAAATAAGAGAAATTTTTGAAACTACGGTAATGAAATGGTTTGCTGACAGTGTGAAAAAATGGAATCGAACAGCGATTTTTCAGGCTCTCTGGAATCAAAAAACAGAAATTATAACCAGAGAAATGAATCTATTGCTGTGGAATACCATCAGTTATCATGATTATAAAGAAGACTTCTATCATGCGTTTCTCACAGGCATTTTTATGGGAGCTGGTGAACAGATTGAATCGAACAAAGAGCATGGATTGGGAAGACCAGATCTTGTGATTATTGATAAAGCCAATGGAAAGGTAGCGATTTTCGAAGTAAAATATTCGCAAAGCATGAAACAGTTAAATAAAGATTGTGATAAAGCACTGGCGCAGATGAAAGAGAGAAAGTATGCAGAGGATTATAAGGACAGGTATAAAGATATCTTTTGTTATGGAATCTCATTTTATAAAAAGGAATGTCTGGTGAAAATGCTGGAGTCTTAGAACCTGTTTAAACACGCTCTGGAAAAGGTGAGGAAGCATTCCCTCACCTTTTTCCAAGTTCCCAGAAAGCCACAGCACTTGCGGCAGCTACATTCAGGGAATCCACTTCATGGGACATGGGGATTTTTACGGTGTAATCGCAGCCGGTGATGGTTGCATCCACCAGTCCGTCTCCTTCAGCTCCAAGGATAATCGCCAGTTTTTCTTCGGCTTGAAGGGCTGGGGCGTCAATGCTGATGGAATCGTTCCGAAGAGCCATTGCTACAGTTTTAAATCCGAGAGAGCGAAGCTGCTCCATTCCAGCTTCCGGCCAGGACACTTTTTTAAGAAAATAAGTCCATGGAATCTGAAAAACAGTACCCATACTTACCCGGGTGGCTCTGCGGTAAAGAGGATCACAACAGCCTGGGGTGAGAAGAACCGCATCCATATGAAGCGCGGCAGCTGAACGAAAAATGGCTCCGATATTGGTTGGGTTCACTACATTTTCCAGAATGGCGATACGGCGGGCATTTTTGCAGATATCTTCCACAGAGGGAAGGTCCCGGCGAGTCATGGCACAAAGCATTCCACGGGTAAGTGCAAAGCCTGTAAGCTTTACAAGTACCTCATAATCTGCTGTATAAACCGGAATTCCCGGGAACTTTTGTAACAATTCTTTTCCTTCTTTTTCCAGATCCTTGTGTTGAACTAAAAAAGAAACCGGCTGATATCCGGCATTGGCCGCGCGTTGGATTACCTTTGGGCTTTCTGCGATAAAAAGTCCTGGTTTGGGCTCATAGAATCGTAGAAGCTGCACCTCCGGGATTCTGGCGTAAACATCCAGCTCCGGGGCAGTGAAATCTGTTATCTCAATTCGGTTACTCATTTCGTTTTCTCCTGTTTTTCAAGTGCTTTTTAAATGCTACTTGTTTGATAAAGCATTTTATTATCAGCATTATTATAAGGGAAAGACAGGTAAATTGCGATTCTTTTTTTAGCATATTTCTGCAATCGACACGCCTCGCTTGGCGGTATATTTTGTCAAACACGCTCTAGCCCGGGAAAGGAAACGATATGAGAAAAATTAGAATTTTAGGGACTGCTGTTATTACTCGCCAATTGATGGGGAAAAGGATGTCACGTTTAAAATCATCCAGAATGATCAGGCAGTTGAAACTCTTGACAGCCTTATGACGACACAGCAGTTCTGGTAATTTATGAGGGAACATCAGAGAGTGAGAAAAAGTTCACATTGCGAACCAGCTTATCAGTTCGCGCAGCGGCTCATGCGCAGACGATAACTATTTCCGGAATACTGGATTATCTGCGAATAAAAAGGTAATTTCCTATTGAAATAATAGGAATTAGAAGGTATAATCTTCTGTAGAGTGATTTTGCATTTGCAGAATCACAGAGCAGGAGGAATGAAGATGAGAATATCCACTAAGGTAGATATGCAATAAAGTTAATGCTTGATCTGGCTACCAATGACAACGGAGAGCCGATCAGGTTAAAGGATGTAGCGCGCAGACAGGAGATTTCTGAGAAATATCTGGAGCAGATCATTTCTGTATTAAATAAGGCTGGATATGTGAAGAGTGTCCGCGGACCACAGGGCGGTTACTCCCTGCAGCGAAGACCAGAAGAGTACACAGTAGGCATGATCCTCAGACTGACAGAAGGCTGTCTGTCACCGGTAGACTGTGTCGCACCAGACGGAGGCGGCTGCGAGAAAGGTGATGCATGCGTCACACGTATCCTCTGGAAGAAGATTGATGATGCTATCAATGAAGTGGTAGATAATATTACATTAGGAGACCTTCTTGACTGGCAGGCTGCAAGCGCAGATGATTATGTAATTTAATTGTAACTATTCAGAAGGCAGTATTTCGCCAGGTGTTTTTTGTGAACGTAGTTCACAGAAAATCCGAGAATTGCGGCGCGAAATCATGCAAAGCATGATTTCTGTGCATCGCGGAGCGTGTAACTGTGAAGGTACTGAACAGTTACATTTAATTATAAAATGCATGTTGAAAAGAAAAAAACATATGCTATAATGCCAATGGGCAATGAGATGTGAAAAATCCATGTAGTTCAACTACAAACGAAAATCCCAGTGTTGCAGCACTGGGGTTTTCTATTCCAAATTTTTGATGGAATGTCCGCCGCATAAACACACCTACCCTGCGTGAAGCGCTGTATGTAAAGTACGGTCTGGATCAGCCAGTAGCTGTCCAGTTTGTGAACTACGCAAAAAATATGTTAAAAGGTGATCTTGGTGTCAGCTACAATATTTCCAAGAACACTCCTATTTCCCAGATGATTCAGACAAGACTTCCAATTTCTATTGGAATCGGAGGACTTGCCGTTATCATCGGAGCGATAGTAGGACTGCTACTGGGACTATTGGCAGCCCTGAAATATAACACCATATGGGATTCGCTGGCCACGGTCATATCGGTAATCGGTGTGTCGGTGCCGTCTTACGTATTTGCTCTTGCTCTTAGCTACAGCCTTGGTTTCCGCCTCCAGTGGTTCCCGATGCTGTACAAAGCGAACAATGCAGGCATGTCCAGTGTACTTCCAAGCATTGCTCTTTCCATGTTTACCATTGGAGAGTTTGAGAAATTTAAGAGTATGCCGAGACTGGAATATTAATTGCAAAACAGCAGCAGAAGTAAACTAATCGCTTACTCCTGCTGCTATTTTTATAGCTGCATATGATAAAAATCATCTCGCTTCCGGTTTGGGCTGAGCAGGGACTTCTGCGTCAGTGCACTTGGAATTCTGCGCTTGGAAGGTGATAGTCACTTTGAATAAATCCCCATCCAGGTAAAGCTGGAATTTGCCGCCCTGGAGCTCAGTAAGACTTTTGGCAATGCTAAGTCCAAGCCCGCTTCCCTCGGTGCCACGGGCTACATCACCGCGGACGAAACGCTCGGTAAGTTCCTCAGCAGCGAAATTTAACGGCTGGGCGGAAATATTTTTCAGGGTGAAAACCACCTGACCGTGGGCGTTCATTACTTCCGCGTAAACCCGGGTGTCTTCCATGGCATATTTTGTTACATTTCCGAAAATATTTTCCAATACACGCCACAGCCGCTGGCCATCTGCATAGATTACAGAAGGCTCATCTGGAAAATGTACCATCATGGTAAGATGGTGTTCTTCGAAACGCTCCTCGAACTCTCCGATTACCTGATGGAGCATTTCTACGAAATCAAGATTATTCATGTTCAGTGTCAGATTTCCGGTGCTGGCCTTGGAGGCTTCTACAACATCCTCTGTGAGTACCTTCAGCCGGGCTGCCTTGGCTTCCAGAATATCCAGATATTCCAGAACCTTAGGATCTGTAAAATTCTCACGTTTCAGAAGATCAATGTAGCTGATAATGGAAGTCAGCGGTGTCTTCAGATCGTGGGAAACGTTGGTGATCAGCTCGGTTTTCATCCGCTCATTTTTCACACTGTTTTCTACAGCTGCGTCAAGACCGCTTCCAATGTTATTAATATATTCTGCAATATGTTTATCATCGCTCCAAAGCCGTTCCAGAGGAATTTTATATTGCAGGTTTCCATTGGAAATTTCTCTCAGTCCTTTTATGATCTGTTCTCTGCTGCAGGCTTTTGTAATAACATATAGCAGTATCAAAAGATCAGCCAGACAGCTGAAGAAAAAGAACAGCTGCATGCTGCCAAGTAAGGGACCGCAGATTATATATTTGATGAAAAGAAAGCAAAGAAAAGCGAAGGTTGCTTTCAGTCTGGCAGCAGTGTTTCTGGAGTAGAGATCAGCAAGGGCGTGAAGCTTGTGACTGGCTGAATGAATCAGTCTGGAGGTCAGGACAAGAAGACGGCGCAGGATGCTGTTTTTCCAGAGCTGCTTTGCCTTGATCCGCCGTACCAGGCTAAGGTAGCCAATCTGGAACCAGAATAAAGTGTAAAGCCCCAGAATCATAAGCTTCAGCAACAGACTCACATCAAGGAGTGATGTGGCACGCAGTCTGTCAGTCTGATAGTCTGCAAAGGACAGGCATTGTAAAAGGAGTACCAGGACAGGAAACCATGCAAGCAGAATCAGTCCTGCAGAAAGCTCAGTTGGCCAGCGGTCAAAAAAGCAAAGGTGCAGCTTTTGGTCGCTGTTTTTTCTTCCGGCAATTGCTGTTAGCCATACAAACGCAGCCAGGAAAAGAAAGCTGCACAGCAGGAAGAAAAGAAATACCGGCTTCTGATATCTGGAATAGTTTTCAAAAAATGTTTTGTCAGTGGCAAAGGTATCGGAAACAGGAAATGCCTGATCCACATAGGCGGCAAAGATGAAATTGCTGTTTACTGCTGGCAGCAGGGAGTTTGCCACCTCCTTCCAGGAGTCGCAGGTAACATTGTTTCCGGGGAAAGTATTGTATTTCCTGAGCCCTGCCAGGTTGCTGGTAAATCCATCTGGTTGATATTGGATAAGAACATAGGAAATACCATTTATAGATTTTAAAAGATCTGTCAGTTTTGTGCAATAATCGATGGTGCCCCCCATATTGTCAGCTGTAGGATTTTCTATGGCTGAATCAGCGTGTGTTACACTGCGTTCCAAGGTATAGCCAGCTGCTTCCAGCTCGCTGTCATTGGAAATAACCTGTCCGTCATCCTCGTTAATGTAAATGTAACTCATGTTGGAGTGACCCTGGGAATAATTTTTCAGAATCTGCTCCTGCTGGATATAAAAGTCAGTTCTGGAAAGAAGGCTGTAAAGAGATTCGAAAGCCTTATCTATGCGGTCGTTCCATTTGGCATTGGAATTTAGAACATCCAGAATGCTGTCTGCGCCTTTGGGCGGATAAGCCTCTGTTGGTTCATAATATCCATCATAGAGGGAGATGGAATCATAGAGCACTTTGCCGTCCCCGGATGTGATCTGAATGCCAGAAAGATCATCCATTACACCATATTGCATGTCGTCTTTGATGTCTTCGATAAGCTGTTTGAGATTTTCATCGTAGGATGCTATTTCAGTTGCAGAGTCACTGAGTCCGTAATACTCCATATCCACAGAAAAATCCAGTTCTCCGCTGTCAATTTTTTCCAGAAAATCCTGAACATAATAATAATGCCGGGAAAGTGACTCGCCGGCAGAAGAAGCCTGGTGGCAGATCACAATGGGATTTCCACTGGAGGTATCAAAGTCCTGCGCCCATTTTTCCAGGTCTGAAACTGAATAGGCCAGACCGGAGGTGTTTTGAAAAGAGATTTCTTCATCGTTGGCAATTTCATTAAGATCAACTACTTGGGATGCAGATGTCTGATTTAAAGAAGCGTGAGCCTCAGATGAGACATTTTTGTCAGATGACTGGGAATCTTCATTTTGGGCAAGGCCTTTCCAGGATACATTAGTATAGGGAAATGTAACAGAAATTCCGTACATCACGTCATAGGCTGCGTCGTAGAGGGTATTGGCAAATGCCGTGGAATCCAGATAATCTTTCCCGGAATCAGAAAGCCTCAGATCATGTGCCAAAGAGGTAATTAAAAATAAACCTGAGAAGATTACAGCTCCCAGAAAAATATATTGCAATAGGAGCAAAAGCCCTTTGATACCAGGGCTGCGGTGCCATTTTTTCTTTTCCATATGATTAACCCCTTTCTTGATAATGTGCTGCTTATCGTATTGGTAACGCCATTTGGCATATCCAATAGCGAATCTTTCAAATACTTTTAATCAAAGCTTTTCAATTTTATACCCAAGTCCCCAGACAACTTTTAAATACCTGGGCTCCTTGGGATTGATCTCAATCTTTTCCCGGATATGCCGGATATGCACGGCAATTGTGTTATCTGCCGCAATTGCTTCTTCATTCCAGATATTTTCATAAATTTGATTGATGGAAAATACCCGGCCCTGATTCTTTATGAGAAGAAGCAGAATATTATATTCAATTGGCGTAAGCTCAGGGCTTCGCCATCCACCTGAACTTCTTTCTGATCGTCATTCACCGTCAGCCCGCCGGTTGTATAAATATGCTGACTTTCACAGGAAACCGCTGCACCCAGCTGGGTATATCTTCGAAGCTGGGAACGAACCCTGGCAATCAGCTCTAAAGGACTAAAGGGCTTGGTTACGTAATCGTCAGCTCCAACATTCAATCCAAGAATTTTATCTGCATCCTCGGACTTTGCTGAAAGAATAATAATAGGGAGAGAATGCTCCTCCCTGATTTTCAAAGTTGCCCTGATGCCATCCAGCTTCGGCATCATAACGTCGATGATCAACAGGTCTACCTCATTTTTCTGTAAAACCAAAAGTGCCTGTTGTCCATCGTAAGCCTTTAGAATCTGGTGACCTTCCTGTTCCAGATAAATGCTGATGGCTTCTACAATATCTTTATCATCATCACATACAAGAATTGTTGCCATTTTCTTTTTCACCTCCCCTGTAATATATAAGGTATCAGACAAAATTTAAGATGAAAGGGGTAAAATCTTAAGATATTCTTATGAAAATATTGTACGTAAGCTTATGGATACACTGCACCGTATAAAAACGTACTTGTCCGATAAATATGAGTGTAAAAGAAAGCCACGCTAAATGCAACAATATTGTCGGCTTTTGTCAGCTTTTAGCTGCTCCACTCTTTTTTGAAAGTGAGCAATAGGGTCATCATACTGTTTTTCCAATTCATCCAGCCAGCCAATAGATTCTATTGTTTTCTGGCGGGAGTATTTCTTAGCTTTATCGTAATATGTGTCATTATGCCTAAAAAAAAACAGAAAAACTTTCGCGAGTTGACCTGTTGCGTATTGAAAAGGAATAGCTTATAATATTTTTAATAGTTTTAATCGTTGGATTTACATTCAGAAATGGAAAAGGACGCGTATGAGACAGGAGAAGAGAACTGAGACAATTACATACATAGTAGATGAGTCATATCGAATTCAGTATATGAGTAAAGCACTGATGAAACAGTTTTCGGATTTTGAGCCCGGAGAGATCTGTTATGAGAAGTTTCGGGGAAGAGAGAAGCCCTGTCGTAATTGCCCGTTGGCACATCCGAACCGGAAGACAGATTTATTCTATAATGAAGATCAGGGGAAATGGCTGAAAATCAATGCCGGAGAGGTCGAGTGGCCGGGAGCAAGGAACTGTCATGTAATTTTGGCAAAGGATATTTACGAGGAAGATATGGATAATCTTTGCCGTTTTGTAAATATGAAGAAGGAGATCCTGGAACGGAGAAACCTGGGCAAGACGGAGAAGAATAAGCTTACAGGTTTATTTGCCAGAATTCCTTTTTTTACACAGACAGAAGCTTTCCTCAGAGTAAATGAAACTGCGGCAGGGAAATATTGTCTGGTAGCCATTGATATTGAACATTTTAAGCTTTTTAACGAATGGTATGGTCAGGTGGCAGGAGACAAGCTCCTGAGAGAAATCGGGGCGCATCTTAATAAAATGCGTCAGGAATTTGGCGGGATTGCCGGATATATGGGTGGGGATGACTTTGTAATTGTTCTTCCAAATGATGAAAAAGTTCTCGAAAATCTGAAATGCCGTATTACCGGATTTGTGCGTGCATACGGTGGACATACCGGATTCCTTCCTGCTTTTGGTTTTTATGTAATTGATGATATCAGTCTCAGTGCTTCACAGATGTATGACCGGGCAATTCTTGCGCAGGAGACAGTAAAGGGAAATTATGCTGTACGCTGTGCTTATTACAGCTCAGATATGAAGACACGCCTGGAGAATAATCATGTGCTCCTTGCTGAAGTGCAGGCCGGTCTGGAAAGAGATGAGTTTATCTACTATCTTCAGCCGAAATGTAATCTGAACACAGGTAAGATCGTCGGGCTGGAATCACTGGTGCGCTGGAAGCATCCTGAGAAGGGAATTGTGGCACCTGGATATTTTATTCCGGTTATGGAGAGTAACGGACTGATCACAGAACTGGACATGAAGGTGTGGGAGCAGGTTTGCCAGACGCTGCAGGACTGGATAAAAAGCGGACACAAGGTAATTCCTATTTCTGTCAATGTATCCAGTGTGGATATTTATGCAATTGATGTAGTAGAGCATTTTAAAAATCTGGTTCGCAAATATGGGCTTCCGCCGGAATATGTAGAGCTGGAGATTACAGAAAGTGCTTATGTAGAAGAATATAAGGTGATCACCGGTGTGGCAGAGGCACTGCGAAATGCAGGCTTTACCGTTCTGATGGATGATTTTGGAAGCGGATATTCTTCTTTGAATATGCTGAAGGATGTAAATGTAGACGTTCTGAAGATTGACATGAAGTTTCTGAAAATGGATGAGAATACCATGGACAAGGGAATGGGAATTCTTGAGGCTGTTACCAGAATGGCAAATATTATGGGACTTCGCATGATCGCAGAGGGCGTTGAGACGGAAGACCAGATCAATTATCTGCTGAATATGGGCTGTATTTATGGCCAGGGTTATTTCTTCTATAAGCCTCTTCCGGTTGAAGAAATAAAAGTACTTCTCAATGATGAGAATAATGTGGATTACCGGGGGATTCAGGCACGAAAAATTGAGCATGTACGTTTCAAGGATCTGTTTCAGTCTGAGCTGGCAAGTGACAGCATACTGAATAATATTCTTGGACCAATTGCCATTTATGATGTATATTGTAATAATGTAGAATTGCTGCAGGTAAATGATAAATACTGTCTGCTGGTTGGACAGGATCCTGTGGATCTGGCAGAGAATGTTCAGGTTATGGAGGCAATACACCCGGATGACAGGAAAAAAATGCAGAATATTTTCCAACGGTCTTTCCAGAGACTGGCTGAAGGTGCAGAGGGAACTGTGCGCCGCAGAAGAGAAGATGGTCAGTATATATGGATAAATATCAAAGCATTTTTCCTGAGAGAACAGGATGGACATAAAATGTTTTATGGAGCTGTCCGGGACGTATCCGAAGAAATGAATCAGTTCCAGAAATTGATGTTTTATCAGAACAGGGGAAATTAATGTAAATGCAAGGGCGCGTTGTCCTTGCATTTTAAATTGGTTTGTGGCATAATCTGTGATAATAACTTAACAAGCCGGAAACATAGCCGATTAGGCTTTTTTACGGCTTCATTTCAAGATGACAGGTGAGAAAATGTCTGGTTTTACGAAAGAAATTATTATCAGGACTTTGTTTGAACTGCTTAATGAGAAACCTCTTGCGAAAATTACAGTGAAGGATATTGTGGAGCGCTGCGGTGTGAACCGGAATACTTTCTATTATCATTTCCGCGATATTTCTGATGTTGTGGAATCAGCTCTTCTTCGGGAAGTAGACAACGCTTTTGAACATCCGGTGGAAGTGGATTCTATGCTGGAATGCCTTGAGGTACTGGTGAAGCTGATCGGAGAGAACAAGAAGGCCATGCTCCATATTTACTGTTCCGTGCAGAGAGAAACGTTTACCAGTGCACTGGATAAAATGTGCCAGTATGTTATAAAGCAGTATATCGTACATAATTTTAAAGAAGAAATTATGGAAAAAGAAGATATGAAGGTGCTCATGCATTTTTATAAATGTGTAATGATTGGAGTGATTCTGGACTGGATGGATCACAGGATGTCTTATGATCTGACAGAATATGCAGAGAAGCTGCGTGAACTCTATGAAAATACTTTTGAGAAAACATTGGAAAAGGTGGCAGGAACCAAACCTGTTTATCTGAAAATCGTATAGGGAATTTGTAAATCTGCTTTTTTCCTCGGAAAATGGAAATGCGGTAAGCTTTTAGGCAAATATGGGATTGTGTCTGAATTTCAGACACAGTCCTTTTTTTGTCCGTTCCTTTTTGAAATTTATCTTACTATAATAAATCCATGAAAAGCAGAAAGGAGAATCAGAATGAATTCGTCAGGAACTTTGAAAATAGCACGAAATGGATATATAGTGATAGCAGTTGTTTTCTGTGCTTTGGGAATTTTTTTGATGGCTGTTCCGGAAAAAGCCGTGAAAATAATTTGTGTTCTTGCAGGAATTCTGTTTATTGCAGATGGAATTATAAAAATAATCGGATATTTTTCCAGAGATTTTTACTGTCTGGCTTTTCAATTTGACCTTGGCTTTGGAATTCTCATGATTGCAGTTGGAATTCTGATTCTGGTGAGAAGGGAAGCCATACTAAGACTGATTTTCGTGATTTTCGGTCTTGTGATTCTGACCGATGCATTGCTTCGGATCCAAATGTCAGTGGAAGCGAAAAAATTCGGTTTGAAGCTCTGGTGGGCAGTTTTGCTTATTGCAGTAGCAACCGGAATATTTGGAATGCTTCTTCTTGTTGATCCGGCAGGAGGTGCAAAGCTGACTGTGATTTTTACAGGCGTGGCATTTCTGCTGGAGGGAATACTGAAGCTTTGCGTGGTAGTATACACT
Source organism: Ruminococcus sp. AM42-11 (assembly GCF_003480145.1). Taxonomy (NCBI): domain Bacteria; kingdom Bacillati; phylum Bacillota; class Clostridia; order Eubacteriales; family Oscillospiraceae; genus Ruminococcus; species Ruminococcus sp. AM42-11. Next base: position 12,379 of record NZ_QUIO01000026.1, read on the forward strand.
GTGAAAATCCGTGAGAATGAAAATGTAGTCTGGGAAGATGAATTCAGAGAAATTTAAAGGAGGAGCATTATGAAACTGATTGATAAAGCAAAACAGGCCGCTATGGAAGGTGCTGTAACAAAAGCATTAGAATATCTGGAAAAGGATCCGGAGACAAACATTCCGAAGCTGATGGAGCTGGTAGATAAATTCACTCCGCAGGACTGGTATAAAGGTCAGAGAGATGCCATTCGTAATGCAATCCAGGACACAGACAGCAACTGGTATAAGCTGATCATGAACCTGTATCAGCTGGATCCAGGTGTTCGAAAAGTATTTTTCCAGAACTTTATTGTAAATGCCAGCTTAAAGGGAAGTGCAAGACAGGAAGAGGTTGCTGCACAGAACAATTGCAATGTTCCGTGGGCAATCCTTCTGGATCCTACAAGTGCCTGTAATCTGCATTGCACAGGATGCTGGGCAGCAGAGTATGGTCACAAGCTGAACCTGGATCTGGAGACCATTGACTCCATTATCAGACAGGGTAAAGAGCTTGGTGTTTACATGTATATTTATACCGGTGGTGAACCTACTGTACGTAAGAAGGATCTTATTAAACTTTGTGAGATGCATCCGGATTGTGAGTTCCTTTCCTTCTCAAACGGGACACTTTTCGATGAGGAATTCTGTGATGAAATCTTAAGAGTAAAGAACTTCGTTCCGGCATTCAGTCTGGAAGGTTCCGAGGAAGCCAACGACGGACGCCGTGGAGAGGGAATCTATCAGAAGGTTATGCATGCAATGAAACTGTTGAAGGACAGAGGTCTTCCATTTGGAGTTTCCACCTGCTATACAGGCATGAACGTAGACAGTGTAAGCAGTGAGGAATATTTTGACAAGCTGATTGACTGTGGTGCATTATTTGCATGGTTCTTCCATTACATGCCAGTTGGAAATGATGCTTCACCGGAGCTTCTTCTTACACCGGACCAGCGAGAAGAAATGTATCATGCAATTCGTAAATTCAGAAGCACAAAAGCAATCTTTACGCTGGATTTCCAGAATGATGCTGAATTTGTACATGGATGTATTGCAGGTGGAAGACATTATCTGCATATTAATGCAAATGGTGATGTGGAGCCTTGTGTATTCATCCATTATTCAAACTGCAATATCAAAGATACTTCTCTTCTGGACGCACTGAAGAGCCCGATTTTCCAGGCTTATCATGATAACCAGCCTTTCAACGAGAACATGCTTCGTCCATGTCCAATGCTGGAGAATCCGGAGATCCTGCGTAAATTAGTTGCAGAGACCGGCGCGAAATCCACTGATCTTCAGTCACCGGAGAGTGCAGAGCATCTTTGCGGCAAATGTGATAAATATGCAGCCTGCTGGAAAGAGAGAGCAGATCAGCTGTGGGATGAGAGACAGAAGGAAAAGGCAGAAAAAGCCAGATGCTGATAGTTTGCTGCAGGAATATGCAGAAAGAATGATTTCATAATAAAGTCTGAGTATAGTATGTCGCTTGAAACGGCATCTGTACTCAGACTTTTTTGTGCATGAGGAGAAAAAAACAGAGGACTAATAATTGTATGCACCCTCATAAGCATTGCAGCGCTCCTTGCGCTTCGACTGATTTTCGCAGCTGCTGCACCTGTCGCAGAATTCCTGTTCATAGCAGGTGGAACAGACGCAACCCTTGCAGGCGTTGCGGTCGTAGGCGGAGGTACAGGTGTAAGGAAGTTTATTATCGGTAGTCTTTTCTGACATTTGAATCACGCTCCTTTTTAATGTGATTATAGTGCGAAAAAATATGTGGTTCAATGGGAAAAATCCGAAAAAAGTGAGGCGGATTTTTGGGCACTTTTTCAGGGAAGAAGATGAACAAAATTGACGTGGGTACAGTTTTCTGCTATCATAAATTTGTTGTTTGATATTAGGCGAAATGAAAGTCAGTTACATTGCGTTTGTGGCGATTCCCAGGGGTTGTCCGCATTCGTGCTATAAATGATTCATGATTTTACTTATACAGATATGATTCATGGATGACATTTAGGACTTTTGTGCGAAATAATAGAAAATGAGGTAAAAATAAAATGTGGATAGCAAATGGCTGGAAAGAATACGAAGTAATTGATACTTCCTGCGGCGAGAAACTGGAGAGATGGGGAAAATATCTCCTTGTCCGTCCGGATCCGCAGGTAATCTGGGATACACCGAAGACAGAGCCAGGATGGCGCAAGATGAACGCACACTATCACCGCAGCTCCAAGGGAGGCGGTGAATGGGAGTTCTTTGATCTGCCCCAGCAGTGGGATCTTCATTACAAGGAGCTTACGTTCCATCTGAAACCATTCAGCTTCAAGCACACCGGTCTTTTCCCGGAGCAGGCAGCAAACTGGGACTGGTTTGGAGACAAGATCCGTAAGGCTGACAGACCGATCAAGGTGCTGAACCTGTTCGCTTATACAGGTGGTGCAACTCTTGCGGCAGCAGCCGCAGGTGCATCCGTTACACACGTAGATGCCTCTAAGGGAATGGTTACCTGGGCGAAAGAGAATGCGGCAGCAAGTGGTCTTGCTGATGCACCAATCCGCTGGCTGGTAGATGACTGTGTGAAGTTTGTAGAGCGTGAAATCCGCCGAGGTAATCACTATGACGCAATTATCATGGATCCGCCTTCCTATGGAAGAGGCCCGAAAGGCGAGATCTGGAAAATTGAGGATGCCATTCATCCACTTGTGAAGCTTTGCACAAAGATTCTCAGCGATGATCCCCTGTTTTTCCTGATCAATTCCTACACCACCGGACTTGCTCCGGCTGTACTTACTTATATGCTGGCAACAGAGATGAAGAAGTATAAGGGACATGTAGATTCCCAGGAAATTGGTCTTCCGGTGAAGTCAAATGGGCTGGTATTGCCATGCGGTGCTTCTGGAAGATGGGAAGCGGTTTAAGTTACTGTTCACTGGTAACATTCCGCGAAGTGTTTTTTGTGAACAAAGTTCACAGAAAACCCGAGAGTTGCGGCGCGAAATCATGCAAAGCATGATTTCTGTGCATCGCGAAGCGTGTTACTGTGAACGAAGTGAACAGTAACCGGTTTAAGAGGGATTTTATATAAAATAGAGCCAAACACTTGACAACCGACAATTTAGCATACTAAAATGGAAAAGATATACGAGGAGGATACACCAAACAGGCAATTGCCGAAGGAGGAATTTATGAAAAAATATACCGAAATGAATCATGAAGAGCTTCTGGCACTGAAAAAAGAGCTGGACAAAGAATTTGAAGAGATCAAGGCACAGGGACTTGCCCTTGATATGTCAAGAGGAAAGCCAAGCAATGCACAGCTGGAACTTTCTATGGAAATGATGGACGTTCTGAAGGGCGATTCAGATCTGAAATGCGAGACTGGAGTAGATTGCCGTAACTACGGTGTGATCGACGGTATTCCGGAAGCCAAGCGTCTTCTTGGAGAAATGTCTGAGGTAGATCCGGAACACATTATCATATATGGAAATTCAAGCCTGAACGTTATGTTCGACAGTATCGCACGTTCCATGACTCAGGGTGTAATGGGAAATACTCCATGGTGCAAGCTTGACAAGGTGAAATTCCTCTGTCCGGTACCAGGTTATGACCGTCACTTCAAGATCACCGAATTTTTCGGAATCGAGATGATCAATGTTCCGATGACTCCACAGGGACCGGATATGGACATGGTAGAGAAGCTGGTAAGTGAAGATGCAGCGATCAAAGGAATCTGGTGTGTTCCGAAATACTCCAACCCACAGGGTTACACTTACTCCAAAGAAACCGTAGAGCGTTTTGCAAGACTGAAACCGGCAGCACCTGACTTCCGTATTTACTGGGATAATGCATACAGCATCCATCATCTCTATGATGATAATCAGGATTTCCTGGTTGAAATTCTTGGTGAGTGTGCAAAAGCTGGTAACCCTGATCTTGTTTATAAATTTACATCCACTTCCAAGGTAAGCTTCCCAGGATCTGGAATCGCTGCCGTTGCAGCTTCCAAGGCAAACCTGGATGATTTCCGCAAATATATGCAGGTTCAGACCATCGGTCATGATAAACTGAACCAGCTCCGTCACGTAAGATTTTTCAAGGATCTTGACGGACTTCACGCCCACATGAGAAAACACGCAGATATCCTCCGCCCGAAATTCGAGCTGGTTCTGGATACGCTTGACAAAGAACTTTCCGGGCTTGGAATCGGTGAGTGGACAAAGCCACACGGCGGATATTTCATCTCTTTTGATTCCCTGGATGGCTGCGCAAAGGCAATTGTAGCCAGAGCAAAAGAGGCTGGTGTTGTCCTTACTGGCGCAGGTGCTACTTATCCATACGGCAAGGATCCGAAAGATTCCAACATCCGTATTGCACCATCCTTCCCTACACTTGAGGATCTTGGCAAAGCAGCACAGGTATTCGTACTTTGTGTGAAACTTGTCAGTGTAGAAAAACTTCTCGGCTAAAAGCGTGTTGCTGTGAACGGTAACCTTTCCGTAAAAGGTGAGCCGCTATTTTCAAACAGGCTCTGAAATCGGAAATTTGCGCATAGAATGTAACCATGCCAGATCAGGAAGAGTACCTGATCTGGCATATAAAAAGAGGCAGAGTAATCTACTGTTATCTGTGAACAGTAATCATCTGCTTTTTATTGTCTTTACCCGTCTGCATTTGGAAGTCAGAAATAAATGCCGACTATGGAGTTTATTTCCTGCATAAGGTTAAACAGAAGATGTGGTCGTGTAAAGACAATAAGAATTCATCATAAGCAGGGAGGAATTTATGGCAAAAAATAAGGAAAAAGCAGGCGCAGGAAGAACGATTGTTATTTTACTTGTGGTTTTGCTGCTGCTTCTTACAGCAGGAGCCTATGGATATGGCGTGTACTACTTTTCCAGTCATTTTCTTCCAGGATCTATGGTAAATGGCTTTAATTGTTCCTATATGGCTTCAGAAGATACCGAGGACCTTCTGAACCAGCGTGTAGGCGCTTATGTTCTTGCTGTGGAGACCATGAAAAACGGTCAGGAAGCAATTTCTGCCCAGGATGTGGGGCTTTCCTATGTGTCTACTGGAATTGTGAAGCAGTTGATCAAAGATCAGGACCGTTTTACCTGGTTTCTTGCTTTTAACCAGGATAAGAATTATGATATTTCAGAATCCCTCAGCTATAATGTGGAGCTGATGGGGCAGGCTGTTGATAATCTGAAATGCATGCAGCCAGAGAATGTAGTCCAGCCTGTGGATGCCCAGATCCAGGATACCGGAGATACTTTTGAAATCATTCCGGAAGTAATGGGAAATGCTCTGGATCGCACTAAGACGGAGGAAGTGATTTCCGCAGCCATGCTCCGGGGAAAAACTTCTGTAAATCTGGAGAACGAGAGCTGCTACCGGAAGCCTTCGGTATACAGCACAGATGAACAGCTGAAAGCCAATTGTGAAAAAATGAACCAGCTTGTCAAGGTGATCATAACTTATGACTTTGCTGATCGTACTGAGACTGTGGACTGTACCCTGATCAAGAACTGGTTCGGTTATAATGAGGATGGCAATGTGATACTGGATGAAAATCTGGTGCGGCAGTATGTGGCAGACCTTGGGCTGAAATATGATACTATGGGACAGACCAGGACATTTCTGACTTACGATAATCGCCAGGTGGAAATTAAAGGCGGCGATTACGGCTGGGTGATCGATCAGGACGAAGAAGTAAAAGCGCTGATCGCTGCTATCGAAAGCGGTGTTACCCAGGTTCGTGAGCCTGTTTATCTGTATTCAGGCTATAGTCGCGGAACCAATGATATTGGTTCCACCTACGTGGAGATAGATCTGACAAACCAGCGTCTTGTTTTTTACCAGAAGGGAACTCCGATCGTGGACACACCTATTGTAAGCGGAAATCCGGATATTGAAGGCTGTGGCACTCCTACAGGCTGTTATGCACTGGATGCCAAGGAATCTCCGGCTGTGCTTACGGGAGAGGATTATGAGGCAAATGTGACCTATTGGATGCCTTTTGCAGGAAATGTGGGAATTCACGACGCTTCCTGGCGGTCTGAGTTTGGAGGAAATCTTTATCTGTGGGAAGGCTCCCATGGATGTGTAAATGTTCCATATGACAAGGCGGCCGAGATTTATGCAAATATTGAGGTTGGCATGCCGGTGGTTGTGTATGAGTAACTATTCAGTAGAGAATATTCCGCGAGGTGTTTTGGGAAAATTAGAGTCTATTTGAAAAATCATTTCCGCAATCTGCACGCCCCACGGAAATTCAGCGCGAAATCATGCGAATGCATGATTCCTGTGCATGGCAAAGCGTGTAACTGTGAAGGAACTGAACAGTTACGTTTACGAACAAAAAAGGAGATATAAGATTATGAAGATAGTAGTTTTGGCTGGAGGAACCAGTACGGAGAGAGAGATTTCCATTGTATCCGGTACCGGAATCTGCGGTGCACTGCGCCAGAAAGGTCATGAGGCAATACTTGTAGATATTTTCTGTGGAGTTGAGAATGTAGACTGGGAGAATCCTTTCCCGGCTGAATATGATGTGGAAAAAGCAGCAGAGTATATGAGCAGCTTCAATCCGCAGATCAAGGAGATGGAGAAAAAACGCAGAAGCTTTTTCGGACCAAATGTTCTGGAACTTTGTGAAAAATGTGACATTGTGTTCCTTGGACTTCACGGCGCAAATGGTGAGGATGGAAAGGTGCAGGCTACCTTTGACCTGCTGGGAATCTGTTACACAGGAACCGGTTATCTCAGCAGTGCCATGGCTATGGATAAGCGTATCACCAAGGAAGTTTTCCTGATGAACCATGTTCCTACCCCAGGCGGATTTACCATGACAAGAGACAATCTGGAGAAAGACATTGCTAAGCATGGACTGGAATTCCCGGTAGTTGTAAAAACAAGCTGCGGCGGTTCCAGCGTAGGTGTTTATATTGTAAATGATCAGAAAGAATACGAAGAGGCTCTTACAGATGCATGCCAGTATGGCGCGGATATTGTTGTGGAGGAGTATATCAAAGGCCGTGAATTTTCTGTTGCAGTTGTGGATGACAAGGCGTATCCGATCATCGAGATTGCTCCGATCCAGGGATTCTATGACTACAAGAACAAATATCAGGCTGGCTCTACTGTAGAGACCTGCCCGGCTGAGATTTCTCCGGAGCTCACAGCAAAAATGCAGGAGAATGCAGTGAAGGCAGCGAAAGCACTGGGACTTACTGGCTACAGCCGTCTGGATTTCATGATGAAAGAGAACGGAGATATGTACTGTCTGGAAGCAAATACCCTTCCGGGAATGACTCCTACCAGTCTGATTCCTCAGGAGGCGAAGGTACTGGGAATGGATTATCCGACGCTTTGCGAGGAACTGATCCGGATTTCTTTAAAGAAGTACGAATAATATACCGAATGTTTATATTAAATATAAAAAGGATTAAATAAAATGAAAAATCTTACCCTGGAAAACCTGACCAAGGTCTGCGACGGTGTTTATTTCGGACCGTCTGACAAGCTGGAGCAGGAGGTTTCCTCTATTACAACAGACAGCCGGAAAGCAGAAGCCGGAACCTTATTTGTTCCCATCGTAGGCGAACGTGTAGATGCCCATAAATTTATTCCCCAGGTGATGGAGGCAGGTGCGCTTGCTACCTTATCTGAGAGAATCCTGGAAAATGCTGATTTCCCATATATCAAGGTGGAATCTTCCCTTCAGGCTGTAAAGGACATTGCAGAATTTTATCTGCAGCAGCTTCAGATTCCGGTTGTTGGAATTACCGGAAGTGTGGGAAAAACAAGTACAAAAGAGGTAATTGCCTCTGTGCTGAAAGAGAAATACCGTACCCTGAAAACACAGGGAAACTTTAACAATGAGTTAGGTCTTCCTCTCACTGTTTTCCGTCTTCGTGACGAGGATGAGATCGCAGTTCTGGAAATGGGAATCAGCGATTTCGGCGAAATGACCCGTCTGGCAAAAATTGCAAGACCAGACACCTGTGTGATCACCAATATCGGTACCTGTCACCTGGAGAATCTTGGGGACAGAGACGGTGTACTGAAAGCAAAAACTGAGATTTTTAAATATCTGCAAAAAGACGGTCATATCGTGTTAAACGGTGATGACGATAAGCTTTGCACGGTAAAAGAGTACGAAGGAATCAAGCCTGTATTCTTCGGCATGGAAGCTGACAAGGATGTATATGCAGACGAGATTACAAGCAGAGGCTTAAAGGGAATGACCTGCCGTATTCATATAGGCGGAGAATCCTTTATGGCAGATATTCCGATGCCGGGAATCCATATGGTATACAATGCGCTGGCTGCTACAGCAGTAGGCCGCATTTATGGGCTGACACTGGAGCAGATCCGTCACGGAATTGAGACCCTGGAAGCCATCAGCGGCAGATTCCACATGATCGAGACAGATCGTTTCCTTATCGTAGACGATTGTTATAATGCCAACCCAATGTCCATGAAAGCATCACTGGATGTGCTGAAAGATGGTGCTGGCAGAAGAGTGGCAATCTTAGGCGACATGGGAGAGCTTGGAGAGAATGAAGTTCAGCTTCACGCAGAGGTAGGCGAGCATGCAGCCCAGTGTGGAATTGACGTATGCATCTGCACCGGTCCTCTTTCCGTGAACATTGCGAAGATGGCGAGAAAGAACCCGGAGCTTATCGTTATAGAAGAACCGGATCGTGACAGCCTTTTGTCCCATCTGTCTGATTATGTGCAGACTGGTGATACCATTTTGGTAAAGGCGTCTCACTTTATGCAGTTTGAGAAAGTGGTAGCTGCATTGCAGGAAATGTAGGGAAGATAATGTATTGCCCTTTAAGCAGACTCTGTAGATATAATCAGAATCTGTTTAAGGGGCATTTACATTTATTTCCGCGATATATTTGACTTATAGCGCGAAAAATCAATGCTATTCCGCAATATATCATACTTATTCCGCAATAAATCAAAAACTAATTGATATATTGCGGAAAGTCTTTATATAAGTGATCATAAAATAGGAAAATATGCAGAGAAACCACAGGATAAGCGGGATTCACCGAGAATTTGACGAACGATTTATGTTTCATACAGAACAGGACAGCGGTATAATGTTCGTAAAAGGTTACTGTTTATTGGCAATGTTCCGCCAGGTATTTTTTGAAATCAGGTTCATACAAAAAAAGAGAACTGCGGTGCAAAGATATTGAACAGTTTCCCAATTTGAAAGAAAGCATGGGAGGACATTATGCTGGAGAAAATTATGGATCTGCAGATATTGCTCTACAGTATGGCGGCCCTTGGGACCCTTGGAGCAATTGGAATGCTGACGACAAACCTCACCTACAGAAGAATGCTGAAAAGTACCGGAAGCAAAAACACAGGCACGAAAAACACCCAAGGAGCAGGCAGCAGTCAGCGGATCAGCCTGAAGGAAAAATGGCTGAGACTTTGGAAAACACGGGACAGGCTTCTTCACAGAATGAATCGGCTGGTGTGGTATCCGGCACTTTTGTCCACTGTGATTCTTGGCTGTGCCATCTATTTTTCCAAGACGTTAAGGATAGAAGAGGGACTTCCTCTGACTTATCTGTATGTGGGCGCCACTGTACCGGTGGTGTTATTGCTCTTACGTCAGGCGTTGGATTTTTCTTACAAAGAAGAGCTGGTGATGGATACGTTGGCAGATTATGTGGAGCAGATGAGAAGCTGGACAGAAGAGATTCCAGACGCGAAAAAAGCGGACCCTGTTTTACAGGAAGAAATCGTGGATAAGATTACCAGTAGCATCAAGCAGACAGCTGCTTCCGGAAGTCATTTCAGTAAGATGCTGACTCCTGAGGAAGAGAAGATTATGAGGGAAATTATCCGGGAATTTATGGCTTGACAATTACAGAATGGTAGATGAGGGCGCAGGCACTATCAGCCTTGCGCTCTTGTATTTTTGGGATTATTGTTTTCCCCATTTACAGCAACACGCTGCGCAAACTTAATTCTCGGGGGTTCTGTGAACTTTGTTCACAAAAAACACCTCGCAGAACATCACCAGTGAATAATAACAGGATAGTAACACTTATTGTACATTTTATAGTTTGGGATTGCATTTTCCCGGAGAAAACGGTATTTTATAAAACAGATGAGGAAACGCACGACTATATAAATGAGCACAGAAGAAAGCGAGGAGCACATTATGAAAATTGTAATTCTGGAAGCAGACAGCCTGGGACAGGATATGGTATTTACTCCATTTGAGGCACTGGGCGAAGTAGTAATATATCGAAGTACAACAGCAGATGAAATGGAAGAAAAGACAAAAGACGCAGATGTGATCGTGGCCAACAAGGTTCCAATCTGCGAGTCTACCATTGGAAAAGCACAGAACCTAAAGCTGGTCTGCCTGACCGCAACAGGCTTTAACAACCTGGATGGAGACTATCTGAAAAAGAGGGGAATTGCAGCTTACAATGTTGCCGGATACTCTACAAACGGAGTGGCACAGCATACCTTCGCTCTTCTTTTCTATATTCTGGAAAAACTGAATTATTACGACAATTACGTAAAATCCGGAGAATATGCAAGAGGAACCTGTTTCTCCCATTTCGGACAGAATTTCTTCGAGCTGGATGGAAAAACCTGGGGAATTATCGGTCTTGGCGCAATTGGAAACAGGGTGGCGCAGATTGCCAAGCATTTGGCTGCCATATTATCTGCTATTCCGCTTCCGGGAAGAAATACAATACAGAATATGAACAGGTAAGCCTGGATGAGCTTCTTTCCCGCTCTGATATTCTTTCCGTCCATGCACCGCTGAACGGGTACACGGAGAATCTGATGACACTGGAAAAATTCCGCAAGATGAAGAAATCCGCTATTTTCCTGAATCTTGCGCGAGGCGCCATTGTAAATGAGCCAGATTTGTATACAGCTCTTACCGAAGGCTCCATTGCAGGTGCAGGCCTTGATGTTCTTTGCAAAGAGCCAATGAATCCGGAGAATCCGCTTCTTAAGATCCAGGACAGCAATAAACTGATCATTACTCCGCATATTGCATGGGCTGCGAAAGAGACCAGATTCCGCGTAGTGGATGAAGTGGTGAAAAACATTCAGCGGTTCCAACGTGACGACAGGACAAACAGGGTATATTAAAGTTTCGGGCCAGGGATAGATTAGAGTGTGTTGTGGACATGCTCTAATCTATTATTGAAGATAAGAAACAGTTTCGTTATAATTAAAGAAAAAGTGTTTGAGAATGTCTGATACAGAAGGGAGACTACATGGCAAAGAAATACTATGCAGTAAGAACAGGCAGAAAAACAGGTGTATTTATGACCTGGGCAGAGTGTCAGAAACAGGTCACGGGATTTTCGGGAGCAGAATTTAAGAGCTTTCCCACTATGGAAGAGGCACAGGCATTTGCCGGTGTGAATGCAGAGGGCATCCCGGATACACTTCCCAGGGCAGAAAAACCTGCGTCAGACCAGGTGATTGCCTACGTAGATGGCAGTTACCGCTCTGACACCGGCGAATTTTCCTACGGAATGGTCATCCTGAAGGATGGAGAAGAGCACACATTCTGCGAAAAAATGACAGACAAAGAGCTGGCACTGATGCATAATGTAGCAGGAGAAATCAAAGGCTCCGAAGCGGCAATGCAGTATGCTGTGGATCATAATATTCCGGAAATTACCATTTACCATGATTATGAAGGCATTGCCAAATGGTGCACCGGTGCCTGGAAAGCTACCAAACCCGGAACAATTGCGTATCAGGCCTTTTACCGGGAAGCCATGAAGAAAGTAAAAGTCCATTTTGTAAAAGTAAAAGGACACTCCAACGACAAATACAACGATATGGCTGACCAGCTTGCCAAAAAAGCTCTCGGAATCCTGTAGCGGATCCGGGAGCTTTTGTAATCTGTGCGCCGCATATATTTTGTCTGAACTTAGTTACTGCAGCCAGTACAGCGAATATTAACTATTTATGAGATCTTATATTTCAAAACCGGGTAAAGTCCATAAGAGCCGTAAGTAGCACCGTAATACTTGCTGTAACTCTTTGCCTCTGCGAAAAGCGGGTCATAAACATACCCGTTGATCTCGCACCATGCGTGGGCATTGTTGTTGCTCTGCACAGCGTCGGCACATACATAAACATTCTTGTATCCGATTGCTTTGGCGAGGTAAGCAAATGCGCCAGCGTCAGAAACGCAGTCTCCGTTGTGATGGAGAAAATGGTCATTTGCAAAAGTAGCCGGCCAGTCCTTGCCGCCCTGGTCAAAATCACGCCAGATATTATAATAGCCCTTGATCACCCAGTTGAAGCATGTCTGAAGCTTCTGGGATTTGGACATGCTGGAATTGGTGATCTCTGCTGCAATCTGCTTGGAGCGGAGGTTGGCAATCTGAACCTGAGTCATTCTCTTTCCGCTGGCAGTATAGTAGGTAGAACCCTTTTTTCTGCCGATTACATGACTTTTATTGTCGATGTAGTAAGTAAATCCCCTGTAACCTTTATTAACAGTAGTATTTTTTAATAGGGTTCCCTTGGCACTGAAATAGAAATAATTCTTGCCAATCTTCTGGAAACCGGTGAGGCGTTTTCCTTTTCGATAGTATCTTCTGATTCCGGATTTGGTCTTCACCCAGCCTTTTTTCTGTGGCTTTTTGGGTGTCGGAGTAGGGGTGGCAATAACAGTTTCCGTTACCTGAGAAGGTGCAGCTTCAGCTGCGTTTGCAGTTACCGGAGTAAGGGCAAGTACTGCGCTGGTGAGAACCAGCATAAACATTTTTGTCTTTTTCATCATTCTCCTCCATCTTCCTCTATTACCTGTATTTCCAGGTAATCAAAGTCAATCTGTTCAATAAAATTATCCTGATAAAAACGTGTTTTACTGTGCTTCTTAAAATCCCGCACCGTAGTATCCAGCCAGATTGGATTACCAAGATCCAGCTCATAACAGATCTGCTCCAGACAGTGAAAAACCTTGTGCGTTCTGGTCTCCTGGCGGTCATCACAGATCACGGTATCCTTCAGCATATGGTTATCTTTCCAGATTCGTCCCCAAAGGCGAAACATCTTAGAACACCTCCCATTATTTCAGTGTTGGTAGATTCTACCTTATCACTGATTTGAAAAAGTTGCAACAGAAATGTGGAGCAAAATTACAGACCATTTTTTGCAGAAAAAGCTTTTTAGCACGCTAAAGTGTTTTTGCTTGACCCTTTCGGAGAAATCTACTATAATTAACGATAATGTTGCTGCTGTTCACAAAAAATACCTCTCAGAATGTTGCTGGTGAACAGCTGCATAATATTTGTTACTTATAAATCTCTCAAGATGAGGAGGAGCTTTATTATGAAATTATATGATACTGGCGTGTATCTGCAGAATGGAAAGGAAATCATTCCGGCAGCTGAAGCCCAGCTTCCTGTTTCCAGAGAAGATGCAGCAAGAAATACCATTGCCTATTCTATTTTAAAAGCCCATAATACTTCCGGTAATATGGACAAGCTTCAGATTAAATTTGATAAACTGACATCCCATGATATTACTTTTGTAGGAATTATCCAGACTGCACGTGCTTCCGGACTGGAGCGTTTTCCGGTACCGTATGTTCTGACCAACTGTCACAACTCCCTCTGTGCAGTTGGCGGTACTATTAATGAGGATGACCATATGTTTGGTCTTACCTGTGCGAAAAAATACGGCGGTGTCTATGTTCCGCCACATCAGGCAGTTATCCATCAGTTTGCCCGCGAAATGCTTGCTGAGTGCGGCAAGATGATTCTTGGCTCAGACAGCCATACCCGTTATGGCGCTCTTGGTACCATGGCTATGGGAGAGGGCGGACCGGAGCTTGTGAAGCAGCTTCTTTCCCAGACATATGATATCAATATGCCAGGAGTTGTTGCTATTTATCTGAAAGGAAGTCCCCGTCCGGGCGTAGGACCGCAGGACGTTGCTCTTGCTATCATTGGTAAAGTATTTGCAAATGGTTATGTGAAGAATAAAGTAATGGAGTTCGTAGGTCCTGGCGTAGCTAATTTAAGTGCTGATTTCCGTATTGGAATCGATGTTATGACTACTGAGACCACCTGCCTTTCCTCCATCTGGCAGACAGATGAGAAGATTCAGGAGTTTTACGAGATCCATGGAAGAGCCCAGAGCTATAAAGAGCTGAAACCGGGAGATGTGGCTTACTATGACGGCTGTGTGGAGATTGACCTTGGCGAGATCAAGCCAATGATCGCTATGCCGTTCCATCCAAGCAATACTTATACAATTGATGAACTGAATGCAAATCTGGATGACATCCTTGCCGATGTTGAGAAAAAAGCTCTGGTAAGTCTGGACGGCAAGGTTCCTTATACTCTCCGTAATAAGGTTGTAGACGGAAAGCTTTATGTTGACCAGGGAATTATTGCAGGATGTGCAGGCGGTGGATTTGAGAACATCTGTGCTGCAGCGGATATTCTCCGCGGAACCAGCATCGGTGCAGATGCCTTTACTTTAAGCGTATATCCGGCAAGTACTCCGATTTATATGGAACTGGCTAAGAATGGAGTTCTGGCAGATCTTCTTGAGACAGGTGCTGTTGTGAAAACTGCATTCTGCGGTCCATGCTTCGGTGCTGGAGATACTCCGGCAAACAATGCTTTCAGTATCCGCCATACCACCAGAAACTTCCCGAACCGTGAAGGCTCCAAGATCCAGAATGGTCAGATTTCTTCTGTTGCACTTATGGATGCCCGTTCTATCGCTGCTACAGCTGCAAACAAGGGATTCCTTACCTCTGCTGAGAATTTCACAGGAGAGTACAGAGGACAGAAATATTTCTTTGATAAAACGATTTACGATAACCGTGTATTTGACAGCAAGGGCGTGGCTGATCCGTCTGTTGAGATCCAGTTTGGACCGAACATCAAAGACTGGCCGAAGATGCCGGCACTTGCAGAGAATCTGGTTCTGAAGGTTGTTTCCGAAATTCACGATCCGGTAACTACTACCGACGAGCTGATCCCGTCCGGTGAGACTTCCTCCTACCGTTCCAATCCTCTTGGACTGGCTGAGTTTACTCTTTCCAGAAAGGATCCGGCTTATGTTGGACGGGCAAAAGAGGTTCAGAAAGCAGAGCATGCCATTGAGAACGGCGAATGTCCGCTGGATGCACTGCCAGAGCTGAAGCCGGTTATGGAAGCGGTGAACAAAGAGTATCCGGAAGCTGGCAAAGGCAATCTTGGCGTTGGAAGTACTATTTTCGCAGTGAAGCCCGGAGATGGTTCTGCCCGTGAGCAGGCTGCTTCCTGTCAGAAAGTACTTGGCGGGTGGGCAAACATTGCCAACGAATACGCTACCAAACGTTACCGTTCCAACCTGATTAACTGGGGAATGCTCCCGTTCCTGATCCCGGCCGGTGATCTTCCGTTTGTAAACGGTGATTACCTGTTCTTCCCGGAAATCCGCAAGGCAGTGGAAGAGAAAACCGACAGCATTACCGGTTATGTGGTAAAAGAGAGCGGACTGGTTCCGTTTACCGTAACACTTGGAGAGCTGACAGATGATGAGCGGGAAATCATCCTGAAAGGCTGTCTGATCAATTACAATAGAAAATAAAATGTTATGAGGCAGGTCATTCTTTTTGAGAGCGACCTGCCTTTTTATCAGAATTCCCTGTTACATAAAAAGTTCTACATGGTATGATCACACTGCAATGAAAAGGCAAATATCGCTCAATGTGTTTCTACATAGGCTAGAACGTGTTTAAAAAAGCATTTTCGCAATCTGCACGTCCCACTTTGCGGTATATTTTTCCCGAATTCGGTTGTCGTAGCCCGCTATGATACCCTCAACCGGACAAAATCTCCCACAAATCATGACGTATATCTTGCAGAAAGCCTTTTTTAAACACCTATTTAGACTTTTGCAAAAAGGAGCCTTTCTTGTTATATAAACAAATATTCTGAATAATTACAATAATTAGTAAAAAACACAGAAATACAACGCGAAGCGCCAAAATAAAACAGAAATAAAACAAAAAATACACGAAAAAGTATTGACAAATAAGACAGGAGATGGTAATATAAGCTCATCAAAAGAAAAGAAAAACAACTTCATAAAGAAAGGAGCTTAGTGATTCCAATGGGAACATAAAATCTTTCTAATCAATATAAGAGAGACAGGAATCGCATTTCCTGCAAGAAGACCTGATACGAGAACCGTGTAAATAGAAAATAAAGTATCACTTGATTCAGCTGATACTTATAAACGTATCCAAGGTAAATAGAAGCGATTACTTATATTGAATAACTGTCCACCACTAATACAAAGATCTGGAACTTGTGTAAAGAAACATTTCTCCAGAGGATATAACCCCTTATCACAGATAAGCAGGATATCTTGAGATTCTTATTGAACCTTTAGAATATGAATCGAAACTTTGCATTAGAAGAATATCATAATTGATATTCCAGTCAGAAATAGATCAGGAACTTCCGCTCAAACTTTTTTGTATAATACATATAAGAGAGCATATGAACCAGTAAGTGGTTTTGGATTTAACCGAATTAAGTTTGAAATTGTTTATGATAATGATTCAGAGCCTGAGAAGTATATCCGATATTTCTGCAGAAGAAATTATAAAACGTGAATTATAATTTCAATCTATCAAACTTCTAAATAAACCGAATGATAAACATCATATCGTTTATGAGCAGGAAATAAGATAAGATATTTTAAATAAAAACTTAAAACTGAATATAGAACAACTGAATAAAGACCACGTAAATATTAAATTGTAAATCAATTTGAAAAACGAGGAAAAGACCATTGAATACTGAAGAATTTTAGGACGGTCATCATTTGAAATATAAGTAAAATGATGACCGTCCTTTTCCATGCTGTGAGAGACAAAAAAGCGGGATGATGTATTGGATACGAAGTGAACAGGAACCGATATGCAGCATAAAGCATACCGGAATAGAAAGTGTGAGCTTGTAAATCAGGCTTTAATCCGCTATAATGAGCGGAGAAAATTGGAAACTATGAGGGAAGCAGACGATGTTTAGTGGGAAAATAGAGGACTACATTCTTTTCGAAGATAAAGAAATTATAGTTTGCCGTAAGCCAGCGGGAATTGCGGTACAGAATGCAAGAATCGGTGCCATGGATCTGGAGAGCAGCCTGAAAAATTATCTGGCAATGCAAGACGGTGGTGGGAGAAGGATTCCATATCTGGCAGTAATCCACAGGCTGGATCAGCCGGTAGAAGGTATTCTTGTATTTGGGAAGACACCTGAGGCTGCGAAATCGTTAAGTGCACAGATTACAGCTGGAAAGATGGAAAAAATTTATCTGGCAGTAACATATGGAAAGCAGGCCGAGGCTGGGAAAAAAGAAAAAGTTCTGGAGGATTATCTGAAAAAAGATGGAAAATCCAATACTTCTTCCGTGGTAAATGCGCACACTCCTGGTGCGAAGAAAGCCAGACTTTCCTATGAGGTTCTCGGTGAAGCTGTGGATGCAATTTCCGGAAAGAAAAAATGGCTGCTTCGAATTCATCTGGATACAGGCCGTCATCACCAGATCCGGGTTCAGATGGCTCATGCAGGAATGCCTTTGGCTGGTGACCGGAAATATGGTGCCGGAACGAATGTGACCATCGGGGCAGGCAGCCTGGCTCTGTGCGCTGCAAGCCTCACCTTTTTCCATCCGATAACCGGAAAGGTGATGAAATTCGTGACAAATCCGGAAGGGGCGGAATTTAAGGGGATTTCTATCCCGCAAATGTGAAAAAAACATAAAAACTATAGACGTGGAACCGAAATTGTGTATAATGTAAAAGCAAGATTAAACAAAGATGAAGACTGCGAAAAATAGTTATAAAAAGTTTCTATGAAAAACTTTAAACATTCAGATGAGGAGTGAATAAAATGAAAAAAGTAGCAGTGATACCTGCTGTTGTTCTGGCTGCATTATGCACCTTCACAGGCTGTAAGAAAGAAGAAGTGGAGAAAGTGATCGCGCCACTGGTTTCTGACGGGCAGACTACGGAATCCACAGAAGAAGCCCAGGAAGAAAAGGATCCTCTTATTCCTGAAATTGATACATCTGTAGAACTCCAGGCAGGATCCCGGGTGGCAGTTGTAAGCAAGAGTACAAGCGGAGAGTTCTGGGGACTGGTTAAGAAAGGAATGGAGCAGGCAATTGCCGATGTAAACGAGGCATATGGCTTCAAGAAAGAAGATCAGGTGACCATGACCTTTGAAGGCGCCAGCGATGAGAAAGATGTGGAGAGCCAGGTAAATACCATAGATGCGGTAATTGCAGAGAATCCGGATGTACTTTGTGTTTCTGCCAGCGATATGGATTCCCTTCAGGCGCAGCTGGAAGCTGCCAAGGAGAATGGAATCCCGGTTGTGGCATTTGACTCTGGTGTTACAGACAGCAAGATGGTCCGTGCATTTCGTGGTACGGATAATACCAGGGTGGGCGAAATCGCTGCGTATAGATTAGCCACAGCCATCGGAAAAATGGGTAAGGTTGCAGTCTTTTCTGCGCAGGAAAAGACGCAGAGCATTCAGGAACGTGTAAGCGGTTTTACCAATTATATCACCAATTATCCGGATATTGAAGTTGTGGAGATTGTTTATCAGGATCAGGTAGATGATATGACAGCTGCCATGCAGGAGGTTCTTGACAAATATCCGCAGCTGGACGGTGTTTTCTGCGATAATGCAGATATTGCCGATCTGTATCTGGACATGAAAAAGGATGAGACAAAGGATTCCATTGTGATGGTTGGTGTGGATGCCACAGCGAAACAACAGGAGGCTATCCGGAATGGTAAAGAGGTCGGTGTGGTTTCCCAGCAGCCTTACGCGATGGGATATCAGACCATCTGGACAGCACTTTTGACTACAGCACCAAAGAAGAGTGTGGAAATCAAGCGGAATGTGCGTATCGACCCGGCATGGATTGATTCCTCAAACATTGATGATCCTACATACAGTTCTTATTTGTATGCAAATTGAAATAGCTTTCATAAGAGGCACGTCATAATTTTCAGGAATGATTTCACAAACACGCTCTACGAATTTGGGCAAAATATGTCGCAAAGCGGGGCGTGCAGATTGCGAGAATGATTTTATAAATACGCTCTAAAATAAGATAGTGCGGTTCATAAGAAACTATGAAAGAGAAACTGCTTTGTACAGCATGAATTTACCAGGAATGGGAATGCTGATACAAGGCAGTTTTTTGCATATCAAAGGATATTGCAGCCAGAGCCTGTTTCAAACACATTCTAGTACATCGAAAATTAAGTTTCTGCTATATTGACGCAGGATGATTTCTTCATATGCAAGGCGGAGGAAGGAGGCGTAGCGGTGGCTACGGCGACCGACGACAACGCAGCAGATGAAAAATCAGACAAGTCAATATGGCGGTTACTTAATATTCAATGTACTAGACAATACTACCTGCCGTGTCTGAATTTTAGTCAATGTTTAACGATTGTATAACGACAAAATAACAAGAATTTGTTAGCATGTAATTACTTTTTGAAGTGTGAAAAAATTGACGATATGCAATAAAATGGAAGTCAATTTTTAAATAATGTGCACAATAGAAGTTGCTATCCATACTGAATTGTGTTAAAATCTGTCTATAAAATGAGACTTGAGACAGGAGGCTTTTATGAAAAAATGGGGAGATATTATCAAGAATATGACTTTGCTTAGTCAATTTAGCTTATCCTTTATCACTCCTCTGCTTCTGTGCCTGCTGATCTGCTGGTGGATGAGTACCAGCCTGGGAATAGGAGAATGGATTTTTATTCCTGGCTTTTTTTTCGGACTGGGAGGCTCCTTTACAGTAGCCTATAAGCTTTACCTGTCCGTAACCGGACATCAGAAGAAAGAGAAAAAGAAGAATAAAGTTTCATTTAACAGACATCATTAGAGTGTGTTTGAGGAATCATTCCTGCAAAGTGTGACGTACATTTTGCAGAAAACCTTTTTCAAACACGTTTCAGAAGGGAGATTTGTATGAGCAAAATGTTTGCAGATGTGCAGCCGGCAGTGAGGAAAGAGACGAAGAAGGTGGCGATTGGTACATTTGTATGCGTAGTCCTGATGTGGGCTGTATTTGGAATCGGACATCTGGCAGTGCCGGAGCAGATTCCGTTTGATTATACAGTGCTTCTCGCCGGATTTATTGGCGGGATGGTGGCAGTACTGAACTTTTTCCTTATGGGACTGACCGTTCAGAAGATAGTTTCCATGGAGGACGATAAACAGGCTGCAGCGAAGATGAAGGCCAGCTATAGTCAGAGAATGATGCTTCAGCTTATCTGGGGCGTTCTGGCGATTGCGGTTCCCTGTTTTCAGTTTGTAGCCGGAATCTTACCATTGCTTTTTCCAAACATTGTGATCAAGACAGTTGGAATCATTGGGGGGAGGAAGGCCGCATAATGATATATACAATTTTATGTAACTATTCAGCAGGTACTGCTCCGCGAAGTGTGTGACAGATGTGGTACGGAACAGTTACAAATTTATAATGACAGGAGGTGAGAGTACATGGATATCGAAATAACCGGTGGCAGGATATTCTATACGTTTCCGTTCGAGATTCCCATCCTGGGGAAATTCCAGATAACGGAGACTCTGGTTGTAAGCTGGCTGGTTATGCTGTTGATCACAGGACTTTGTATCTGGCTGACACATGATCTGAAAGTGGAGAAAATATCCAGGAGACAGGCTGTGGCTGAACTTCTGGTGGAGACAGCAAATAAGTTCGTCATCGGAAATATGGGTGAGAAATTCAGCTATATGATTCCTTTTGTGGCGGCGCTTTTTGCCACCAGTGTGGTATCCAACCTGATCAGCCTTGTAGGACTGCGAAGCCCTACAGCAGATCTTTCCACAGAAGCTGCATGGGCAGTTGTTGTATTTACCATGATCACGGCACAGAAGATCAAGACAAATGGTTTCGGTGGATATATGAAGGGATTTACAACTCCGATCCCTATTATGACACCATTTAATATTCTTTCTGAGATCGCCACACCGATCAGTATGGCGTGCCGTCATTTTGGAAATATTCTTTCCGGTGTAGTTATCAATGGTTTGATCTATGCAGCGCTGGCGCTGGCAAGCTCCAAACTGTTTGGATTGATTCCGGGTATTGTGGGAGATGTTTTGTCGAAGATCCCATTCCTGGACGTTGGTATTCCGGCAATTATGTCAGTTTATTTTGACTGGTTTTCCGGAATCATGCAGGCATTTATTTTCTGTATGCTGACTGTAATGTATATCGCGAATGCAGCAGAAGAGTAGCGTAAAGAAGGCGGATGTTCACGAAGTGGGCAGAAAATCGGAAAATGCAGAAAATATTTTGCAGTTTCCGGATGAATTGAATTTCTAACAAGAGAAATCATAAATAACAGGAGGATTTGATTATGGATTTTACAGTATTGGCAAAAGGTATCGCACTGGCTGGTTGTGCAATTGGTGCTGGTCTTGCACTGATCGCAGGTATCGGACCTGGTATTGGAGAAGGTAACGCAGTTGCAAAAGCTCTGGAAGCAATCGGACGTCAGCCAGAGTGTAAAGGTGATGTAACCTCTACCATGCTTCTTGGTTGTGCGATCGCAGAGACTACAGGTATTTACGGTTTCGTAACCGGTCTGCTTCTGATCTTTGTTGCACCTGGTACCTTCATGAAGTTCCTTGGATAATTAAGGACAAGTATCACAGGCGTTACCATTCACAGACCGCTGTTATGGAAGCTCCATAGAGACGGCACCAAAGCAGCTGGTTTCTATACTGGTAAGATACTGGAACGGTATGAATGGTAGCAGTTACAACAGGAGGTTAGAACATGCAGGTACAGGAACTTGTAGGAATTGTGCCGTGGACGTTTATCGCACAGATCTGCAATCTTTTTCTTCAAATGTATCTGATAAAAAGATTTTTGTTTAAGCCTGTCAATGAAATGCTTCAGAAGAGAAGAGCAATGGCAGATGCCGAAATCCAGGATGCTACAAAGGCGAAGGAAGAAGCTCTTGCCATGAAGACAGAGTATGAACAGAATATGCAGCAGGCCAAAGCAAAGGCCAGCGATATTGTCACAGAGGCACAGAGGACAGCTTCCCTCCAGAGTGAGGAGATCCTGAAAAGTGCAGCCCAGGAAGCCCGTGCTATGAAAGAGAAGGCTGAGAGCGACATTGCACAGGAGAAACGCAAAGCTGTCAATGAAGTGAAGAATGAGATCGGCGGCATGGCAATGGAGATTGCCGGCAAGGTGATCGAGCGTGAGATCAAAGAAGAGGATCACGCGAAACTGATCGACGAGTTTATTTCGAATGTAGGTGAGGCATCATGACGCAGATTGCCAGATTATATGGCAGCAGCATGTATGATCTTGCTGCTGAAGAACAGCTTACCGACACTGTGCTGGAGCAGATGCAGACAATCCGGCAGCTTTTCCGGGAGAATCCCGATTATGTGAAATTGTTGTCAGAGCCTTCAATCCCGAAGGAAGAGAGGACAAAACTTCTTGATACTGCATTTGGAACAGAAGCAGAACGGTATCTGGTGAATTTTCTGAAACTGCTGTGTGAGCGCGGAATCCTGGGAGAGTATTCCGGATGCTGTGAGGAATTTACACGGCGGTACAATGTGGACCATAACATTGCCACTGCAGTGGTGACCAGCGCGGTTGCACTGACAGATGAGCAGATGGCAGCGCTTAAGGACAAGCTGGAGAAGATAAGCGGTAAGACCGTTACCCTGACCCAGAAGACAGATCCTACAGTGCTTGCAGGTCTTAAAGTGGAACTGGAGGGCAGACAGCTGGACGGTACAGTAAAGAGCCGTCTGGATGATCTTTCCAGGAAATTAAACGAGCTTATAGTATAAGGATGGATAGAGAAAATGCAGCTTAAACCTGAAGAAATTTCAAAAGTCATCCGCAGTCAGATCAAATACTACGATAACGCTATCAAACAGAATGAGACCGGTACGGTTCTTATGGTTGGTGATGGTATTGCAAGAGCCAGCGGTCTTATCAACTGTATGGCAGGAGAGCTTCTTGAGTTTGAGGACGGAAGCTTCGGAATGGCGCAGAACCTGGAAGAAAACAGTGTTTCTATCGTTTTATTTGGGGATGATTCCGGTATTGGCGAAGGTCAGACCGTAAAGCGCACCGGAAAGGTGGTATCCGTTCCGGTTGGTGAGGCTATGATCGGGCGAGTTGTAAATGCCCTTGGACAGCCTATTGACGGTGCAGGACCTGTAGTGACAAGTGAATACAGGGCGATTGAGAGCCCGGCACCAGGTATCTGCGAGAGACAGGGGGTTAACCAGCCTCTGCAGACCGGTATTAAGGCAATTGACTCCATGGTTCCCATTGGAAGAGGTCAGCGTGAGCTGATCATCGGTGACCGTCAGACTGGTAAGACCACTCTGGCAGCAGATACTATTATCAATCAGAAGGGGAAGGACGTGATCTGTATCTATGTTGCAATTGGTCAGAAGCGTTCCACCGTATCTTCCCTGGTTGAGACTCTTACAAGAAATGGCGCTATGGATTATACCATCGTTGTAGCGGCTACTGCTTCAGAAGCCAGCCCGCTGCAGTACATTGCACCGTATTCCGGATGTGCAATGGGTGAATATTTTATGTATAAGGGAAAAGATGTGCTTATCATTTACGATGATTTAAGTAAGCATGCAGTTGCCTACCGTGCACTTTCCCTGCTGATCCGTCGTCCACCGGGACGTGAGGCATATCCTGGAGATGTTTTTTATCTCCATTCCAGACTTCTGGAGCGTGCCGCAAGACTGGACGAGGCACACGGCGGTGGTTCCCTGACTGCTCTTCCTATTATCGAGACACAGGCAGGAGACGTTTCCGCGTATATTCCGACGAATGTTATTTCCATCACAGACGGACAGATCTTCCTGGAGACAGAGCTGTTCCATTCCGGTGTTATGCCGGCTGTAAACCCTGGTATTTCCGTATCACGAGTTGGTGGAAATGCACAGATCAAGGCAATGAAGAAGGTTGCCGGTACTTTGAAGCTGATTTATTCCCAGTATCGAGAGCTGCAGAGCTTTGCACAGTTCGGTTCAGATCTGGATGCTGATACAAAAGCCAGACTGGAGCAGGGAGCCCGTATTGTGGAGGTTCTGAAGCAGAACCAGAATGCGCCGGTTCCAGTTGAGAAGCAGGTAGCTATCCTTTATGCAGTAACCAAGGGAATCCTTTCCAGGGTTGCTACAGAGGATGTAAGAACCTATGAAGCTGGTCTTTATACCTGGATTGACAGTGATGCACAGGGTGCTGCTGCAATGCAGGAAATCCGTTCCACAGGTGCATTATCTGCGGAGACAGAAGAGAAGCTGAAGGGCGCATTGGAACAGTATACTGAGAATTTTGTAAATACAAGACCTGAGAAATAAATTGTGACAAGGAGGACTTTTTATGGCTGCAAACATGAAAGCGGTAAAGCTGCGGATCAAAAGTGTGCAGAGCACTATGCAGATTACCAAGGCAATGGAGCTTGTAGCATCCTCCAAACTGCGTAAAGCAAAAGAAAGGGCGGAAGTCTGCCGGCCCTATTTTGAGACTATGCATCAGACTCTGGTGGATATTGCACAGGGGAATACAGATTTTTCTTCTGTATATGCCAGAGAATCCGGGAATGAGAAGTGCTGCTATGTACTGATCGCCGGAGACCGTGGTCTGGCTGGCGGATATAACACCAACTTGTTTAAATGTCTGGAAGCAGCCTCTGTGAATCAGGATTTCCTGGTTCTTCCCATTGGGAAAAAGGCTGTGGAGTATTCGAAGCGAAATGGATTTGCCTGTGTTACAGAAAGCTTTGGCGAAATTGCCGATGTTTCTGTTGCAGACTGCTTTGAGATGGCGAATCTGCTCTGCGGGGAATTTAAGAAGGGAGAATTTGGACACATTGATCTTTGTTATACAAAGTTTGTTTCCATGCTTTCCCAGCAGCCATCAGCGATTCCGGTGCTGCCTCTGAAGGACCTGACAGATAAACAGGATACAAAGAGCATCCGGAATCTGATTCTGTATGAGCCGGATGCGTCGGAAGTATTTGATGCCATTGTTCCGGAGTATCTGGCCGGTTTGATCTATGGCGCGGTTTGTGAGAGTGTTGCCAGTGAGCTGGCTGCAAGACGTACCGCCATGGAGGCTGCGACCAACAATGCCGAGGAAATGATCGAGAAGCTGAATCTGCATTACAACCGGGCACGTCAGGCAAGCATCACGCAGGAGATCACAGAGATTGTTGGAGGTGCGGAGGGTGTATGACCCATCGCATAGTATGTTATAAGGAGACTGCTAAATGAGCGAAAAACACATTGGCGAGGTGGTGCAGGTAATCGGACCGGTACTGGATATCCGGTTTGGTCATGACGAGCTGCCGGCACTTCTTAATGCCATCGAAATTGATCATGAAGGCACCAGGCTCACAGCGGAGGTTGCCCAGCAGATCGGGGATAATACAGTGCGCTGTATTGCAATGAATTCTACCGACGGTCTGGTGAGAGGAACTAAGGCTGTGGATACAGGTGAACCTATTAAGGTTCCGGTTGGAGAGGAGTGCCTGGGAAGAGTATTTAATCTTCTTGGTGATCCGGTAGATAATCTTCCGGCACCAGAGACGAAAGAGCACTGGGCAATCCACCGTCCGGCACCATCCTATGAGGAGCAGATGCCGGCAACTGAGATCCTGGAGACCGGTATCAAGGTTGTTGACCTGATCTGCCCGTATGCAAAAGGTGGTAAGATCGGTCTGTTCGGAGGTGCTGGTGTTGGCAAAACAGTTCTTATTATGGAGCTGATCCACAATGTTGCCACAGCACACGGCGGACTTTCCGTATTTACAGGTGTTGGAGAGCGTACCCGTGAGGGTAATGACCTTTACAATGAAATGAAGGAAAGCGGCGTTATCGACAAGACTGCACTGGTTTATGGTCAGATGAACGAGCCGCCGGGAGCACGTATGCGAGTTGGTCTTTCCGGACTGACTATGGCAGAGTATTTCCGTGATGTGAAGAATCAGGACGTGCTTCTTTTCATTGATAATATTTTCCGTTTTACACAGGCTGGCTCAGAGGTTTCCGCACTTCTTGGACGTATGCCTTCCGCTGTAGGTTATCAGCCAACTCTGGCTACTGAGATGGGTGCTCTTCAGGAACGTATTACTTCTACCAGAAAGGGGTCCATCACATCTGTACAGGCTGTTTATGTACCTGCCGATGACCTTACAGATCCGGCTCCGGCTACCACATTTACCCATCTGGATGCGACCACCGTACTTTCCCGTGAGATCGCCAGCCAGGGTATTTATCCGGCAGTGGATCCGCTTGATTCCACCAGCCGTATCCTTTCCCCGGAGGTAGTTGGACGGGAGCATTATGAGATTGCACGTGCAGTACAGAGAGTTCTGCAGCGTTATAAAGAATTGCAGGATATTATTGCAATTATGGGTATGGATGAGCTTTCAGAAGAGGATAAGCTGACAGTAAGCCGCGCGCGTAAGGTGCAGCGATTCCTGTCACAGAGCTTCTCTGTTGCAGAGCAGTTTACAGGTATGCCGGGACAGTATGTTCCGCTGAAAGAGACTCTCCGTGGATTTAAGATGATCCTGGATGGCGAGTGCGACAGTATTCCAGAGAGCTGTTTCCTGTTTGCCGGAACTATTGACGATGTATTTGAGAAAGCAAAAAATAACCAGAATCAGTAAAGGAGGCTGCCTATGAGGACATTTCCCCTTAGAATCGGTACCCCCGACGGCCTGCTTTTTGAGGGAGAGGTGCAGCGCATTGTGTGCCGCAGCATTACCGGTGATCTGGCAATCCTGGCAGGACACTGCAACTTCTGTACCGCTCTTGGAATGGGCGAGGCCCATGTGATACTGGAGAATGGCACCAGCCGCAGTGCAGCCTGCATCGGTGGCATGCTCACCGTAATGGATGGCAATTGCAGTCTTCTTGCAACCACCTGGGAATGGCAGGAGGACATCGACGCCGACCGCGCTGGAAAAGCCAAAGAGCGTGCCCAGGAAAAGCTGGCCAAGGGTGGACTTTCCGATAAGGAATACAAGATCGTTGAAGCCAAGCTGCAGAGGGCGCTGGTGAGACTTAGTGTGAAAAGTTAAGGAATAATGAAAGAGGACAGTTTTGCCTGGAAAATGGTGTTTAAGGTGAGACTGTTCTTTTTATGTATAAAAGTTTGCGGACACCAATACATTGGTCTCTGTTACTGCGAAAAAAATCGTAAATTATCACCAATGATTTATTTTCGACTTTAAAACGTCAAATTCCCATCACATAAAAGCGTTGACATAAAAGTGTGGGCGCGTTACAATAAGATATCGGGAAAAATATGAAAAAGGGCTGGATATAACCGGTCCTTTTTATTACTTTCCAACAAAAACAAAGCCTGGAAGGTGCAGCTGCCAGGCACTATAAAATGAAAAAGAAAACAAGTGGGACGATTTGAAAGAACGAGAAACATTTGGATCACGGCTGGGATTTATCCTGGTCTCTGCAGGATGCGCCATTGGGCTGGGAAATGTGTGGAAATTCCCATACATGGCAGGGAAATACGGCGGTGCAGCATTTATTCTCATTTATCTGGTATTTCTGGTGCTGTTAGGACTTCCGGTACTGGTATGTGAATTTGCTGTAGGACGTGCAAGCCGTAAAAGTACGGCAAGGGCATTTCATGATCTGGAGCCGGAGGGCGCCAACTTCCATAATTTCAGTTACATGAGCATGGTTTCCAACTATGTGCTGATGATGTTCTACACCATGGTTGCAGGATGGATGCTTTACTACTGTTATGCAATGGCAGCCGGCAAACTGGACGGGAAAGATTCTGCACAGGTGGCAGACTATTTTACAGGACTTCAGGATTCAGCTGGTACAATGACTTTATGGATGATCATTGTAGTTGTTTTATCCTTCGGAGTGTGCTCTTTGGGAGTGCAGCGTGGCCTGGAGAAAATCACAAAAGTAATGATGATATGTCTTCTGGCGCTGATCGTAGTGCTTGCGGTTCATTCGTTTACGCTTGACGGAGCGATGGAGGGAGTGAAATTTTACCTGGTGCCGGATTTTGCCGCTATGGCCGAGATCGGAATCGGAAATGTGATCTTTGGGGCACTGTCGCAGGCATTTTTTACATTAAGTATTGGTGCAGGCTCTATGACGATTTTCGGAAGCTATCTTGGAAAGGATAGATCCCTTCTGGGAGAATCTCTGCATATTACGATTCTGGATACCTTTGTCGCATTGATGGCAGGATTGATCATTATTCCGGCATGCTTCGCATTTGGTGTGGAGCCAGGAGCAGGCCCGGGACTTGTATTTATTACATTGCCTAATGTATTTAACCAGATGACAGGAGGGAAAATCTGGGGAGCTCTGTTTTTCCTGTTTATGTCCTTTGCCTCCCTGTCTACTGTAATTGCGGTCTTTGAAAATATTATATCCTATTCAATGGACAGAAAAGGCTGGAGCCGTGGAAAAGCTGTTATAGTCAACATGGTGGCAATGATCCTTCTTTCTCTGCCGGCAGTATTTGGCTTCAACATTTTGTCAGGAATACAGCCGCTTGGAGCAGGAACGAACATCATGGATCTGGAAGATTTCATTGTATCCAATAATATTCTTCCACTGGGTTCTGTAGTATTTGTAATGTTCTGCGTGTCCAAATATGGCTGGGGCTGGAAGCGCTTTATTAAAGAGGCGGATACCGGAGAAGGGCTGAAATTCCCTGCAAACGTACAGAAATACATGCTGTATGTGATTCCGGCGATTGTAGTTGTGATTTATCTGAAAGGATATTATGATATGTTCAGCCCGAAGGGACCGGTTGTGCTGACCGTGTGGATGATTGTGAGTCTGCTGGTGCTGGGACTTGTAGGATGGATTATATTTGGGAAAAATAAGACGAAATAATAGAGAAATCTTAATAAGAAATAAGCAAAAGAGGAGTGACATAAAATGATAGCAGAAAAAATGAAACCATATGTAAAAAACAATTCTGCAATCCGTATGATGTTCGAGGAAGGCAATCGCCTTCGCGCGATTTACGGACCGGAAAATGTATTTGATTTCAGCCTTGGAAATCCAAGTGTTCCCGCACCGGATTGTGTTCGTCAGGCCATTATTGATCTGGTAAATGAGGAAGAGCCGACAGTTCTCCATGGCTATATGAGCAATGCAGGATTCGAGGATGTTCGCCAGACAATTGCAGAGTCCCTGAACCGTCGATTTGGCACTTCTTTTGCAGCAAAAAATCTGATCATGACAGTTGGTGCAGCCAGCGGATTGAACGTAGCATTTAAGACAATCCTGAATCCTGGAGAAGAGGTGATCGTTTTTGCACCTTATTTTCTGGAGTATGGTGCATATGTACGCAATTATGACGGCAATCTTGTGGAAATCTCACCGGATACTACCACATTCCAGCCGAATCTGAAGGAATTTGAGGAGAAAATCACACCGAAGACCCGTGCTGTCATTGTGAATACTCCTCACAATCCGACTGGAGTTGTTTATTCAGAAGAAACAATCAGGAAACTTGCGTCAATTCTGGAAGCGAAGCAGAAAGAATTTGGCACAGTGATTTACCTGATTTCTGATGAGCCATATAGAGAACTGGCCTATGACGGCGTACAGGTACCCTATCTGACAAAATATTATGCAAATACAATCGTAGGCTATTCCTACAGCAAATCCCTTTCTCTTCCAGGTGAGCGTATCGGTTATCTGGTTATTCCAGACGAGGCAGACGGAAGCGAGGAACTGATCGCAGCAGCAGCCATTGCTAATCGTACTATCGGCTGCGTAAATGCTCCATCCCTGATCCAAAAAGTAATCGCGAAATGCGTAGATGCAGAGGTAGATGTGGCAGCTTACGACAAGAACCGCCTTGCTCTTTACAATGGACTGAAAGAACTGGGATTTGAATGTATTAAGCCACAGGGAGCGTTCTATTTATTCGTGAAATCTCCAGTTACAGATGAAAAAGCCTTCTGCGAAGCTGGCAAAAAATACAATATCCTTATGGTGCCGGGAAGCTCCTTTGCCTGCCCTGGATATGTAAGACTGGCTTATTGTGTATCGTATGACACGATTATGAACTCTTTGCCCCAGTTTGGAAAATTAGCAGAAGAATTCGGGCTGAAAGCATGATTTCTGTGTACCGCGAAGCGTGTAGCAGTGAAGGTACTGAACAGTTACAATATGATATATAAAGTACGGTTAAAGATATGCTGTTAAAGCTTAAAGCCTGTTTGAAAAATCAGTAAATGGGAGGAAGTTATGTCCAGTTTATATATCGTAATTCCGGCATATAATGAATCGGAGAATATTGAGAAAACCATTGATCAGTGGTACCAAGTAGTGGAACGCCATAACGACGAGGGGGAATCCAGACTGGTAATTATTAACGACGGAAGTAAAGACAACACCTATGAACTTCTGCAGAAATGCGCTGCTACAAGACCACTTCTTGTCCCTCTGGATAAGCCAAACGGCGGTCACGGCCCTACAGTACTTTATGGATATCGCTATGCCATCCGTCAGAAAGCCGATTATATTTTCCAGACTGATTCAGACGGTCAGACGAACCCTGACGAATTCGAGCCATTTTGGAACCAGAGGGGTCGGTATGATGCAATAATCGGTAGCCGCGCTGTACGTGGCGACGGAAAATCCAGAAAATTCGTAGAGAATGTTGTATGCTTTCTGCTGAGAATGATCTTCGGTGTAAAAGTTTCCGACGCCAATGCGCCGTACCGCCTGATGAAATCCAGCCTAGTAGCCAAATATATCGACAAACTCCCAGAAGATTTCAATATTCCAAACATTATGTTTACTACATACTTTGTCCACTACAAAGAAAAAGTACAATTCATAGACATCACCTTCAAACCCAGACAGGGCGGAACTAATTCCATTAATGTGAAGAAGATTGTGAAAATTGGCTGGAAGGCTGTGAAGGACTTCTATAAACTAAAGAAAGAGCTTTAGAGCTTGCTATATACAAAAAGAGCAGATAAATCTTACTCAACCTAAGATCTATCTGCTCTATTTTCTTATAATCCCTTACGCATTTTTCTTAATAGAAGCTCTCTTACGATCACGGGAATCCAGAATCTTCTTACGGATACGAAGGCTGCTTGGAGTAACCTCCAGAAGCTCATCTGTATCGATAAACTCAATAGCCTGCTCCAAACTGAGAACTCTTGGCGGAGTCAGTTTCAGTGCCTCATCAGCAGAAGAGGAACGAGTATTGGTCAGATGCTTGGTCTTGCAGACATTCAGCTCGATATCCTCTGCCTTGCCATTCTGTCCGATAACCATACCACTGTAAACCTTTGCACCAGGTCCGATAAATAAAGTACCACGCTCCTGAGCTGCAAACAGACCATAAGTAACAGCCTCGCCGCCCTCGAAAGCAATCAGGGAACCCTGTTTACGATACTGGAAATCTCCCTTATATGGAGAATAGCCATCAAAAATAGTATTGATAATACCAGTTCCCTTTGTGGAAGTAAGGAAATTTCCTCGGAAACCAATCAGTCCACGGGAAGGAATGTGGAACTCAAGACGAACGGAACCGTCGCTTGCAGTGCTCATTCCCTGCAGTTCACCCTTACGCTCGCTGAGCATCTGGATAACGGTACCGGAAAATTCCTCCGGAACATCAATGTAGGCAATTTCCATTGGCTCTAATTTCTTGCCACGTTCATCAATTTTGTAAAGTACCTCTGGCTTGCTGACTGCAAATTCATATCCCTCACGTCTCATATTCTCAATAAGAACGGAAAGATGAAGCTCACCACGTCCGGAAACCTTAAAGCACTCAGTTGTCTCAGTGTCTTCTACGCGAAGGCTGACATCTGTGTTCAACTCTCTGTAAAGTCTGTCACGGAGATGACGGGAGGTGATGTATTTACCCTCCTGTCCTGCAAGCGGGCTGTCATTTACCAGGAAGTTCATGGCGATAGTCGGCTCAGAAATCTTCTGGAATGGAATTGCCTCCGGGTTATCTCCGCCGCAAAGGGTATCTCCGATATGAATTTCAGCAATACCGGAAATTGCAACAATTGATCCGATAGTTGCCTCTTTTACCTCAACTTTATTCAGACCGTCAAACTCATAAAGCTTGCTGATCTTAACCTTCTGTTTTTTGTCCGGATCGTGGTGGTTCAGAAGAGTAAGCTCCTGGTTTACGGCAATAGTGCCGCTCTCAACCTTACCAACGCCGATACGTCCAACATATTCGTTATAATCAATGGTACTGATCAGTACCTGTGTGTCTGCATCCGGGTCTCCCTCCGGAGCCGGAATGTATTTCAGAATAGCCTCAAACAGCGGCTCCATGTTCTCTGGTGTATCCTTCAGATCCAGAACAGCGTGTCCTGTTTTTGCAGATGCATAGAGGAATGGGCAGTCGAGCTGCTCATCGGAAGCACCAAGATCCATAAGAAGTTCCAGAACCTCGTCAACAACCTCGTCTGGCCTTGCTTCTGGACGGTCTATCTTATTAATGCAGACGATTACGTGCAGATCCAGCTCAAGAGCTTTTTTCAGAACGAATTTGGTCTGAGGCATAGCGCCTTCGAAAGCGTCAACCAGAAGGATAACGCCGTCTACCATTTTCAGTACACGCTCAACCTCGCCGCCGAAGTCAGCATGTCCTGGGGTATCGATAATGTTGATCTTTGTGTCTTTGTAATGAACTGCTGTGTTCTTGGAGAGAATTGTGATACCACGCTCTCTCTCAATATCGTTGGAGTCCATGACACGTTCCTGAACCTCCTGATTGGCACGGAAAACACCGCTCTGTTTCAGAAGCTGGTCTACCAGAGTGGTTTTACCATGGTCAACGTGGGCAATGATGGCTACGTTACGTACATCTTCGCGTTTCGTCTTCATAAAAATCGAAATCCTTTCTTTATCGGGCAGAGGGATTCTGCCTCTTTCTTTCCATATTAATGTAGTTTCTTCTTTATATTGTCCAAAACCTCAGTTTACCACATTTTTCGCGAATTACAAGGTGTTGAAAAAAAATTTTTGAATTTCTATGAAAAAAATATTTTAAATTTCTGGTTCTAAACAGGGTGATTTTCTCATAGATATTATAGACCAACAAGTAAGACAAGTATTATATGTCTGCAGAAAAAAGTGAAAATAAGGAAGGAGAACTACAACATGGCAGATAAAATTATTGAAAACAATCAGGTTTCCATCACGGGAAAAATCGTTACAGGTTTCACATTCAGCCACCAGGTTTACGGAGAAGGATTTTATACCATGGATCTTCTGGTAAAGAGGCTTAGCGATTCTGAAGACAGGATTCCGGTGATGGTATCTGAAAGGCTGGTGGACGTTACCCAGGATTACGTGGGACAGTATGTGGAAATTCACGGACAGTTCCGTTCCTATAACCGTCATGAAGAAAAACACAACCGGCTGGTGCTTTCCGCATTTGCACGGGAATTAAAATTTCTGGAAGAAGAGGATTCTCTGGCACCGGTAAACCAGATTTTCCTGGACGGATATATCTGTAAGCCGCCTGTTTACCGGAAAACACCGCTGGGAAGAGAGATTGCCGATCTGCTTCTTGCAGTGAACCGACCTTATGGAAAATCAGATTACATACCGTGTATTTGCTGGGGACGAAATGCCCGCTATGCTTCAGCCTTTGAAGTGGGCGGTCATGTACTGATCTGGGGCAGGATCCAAAGCAGGGAATACATGAAGCGAATCGGGGAAAATGAGACACAGAAGAGAATCGCTTATGAGGTATCGGTGAGCAAGCTGGAGTATGTGTAAACCAACTGCAGTGGCGGGAAATACGCCATGGTCTGCTAGTTGCTTTATGGAAGGCAGCCAGCCCAATTTTTCTCCAAGTTTCTTCTGCTTGCATTTCTGCTGGTTTTGCGGTAATATAAGCATATTAAAAATGGCGCAGTTTGCGGTTTCTATTTGCAAAGCGCGATATCTGAATGAATGGTATCATTTGCGGAGACGGCATTGCGAGGAATGTTATTGATCTATGGCAGACGGTAACATTATTTTTAACAATAAGAGGAATCAGTATGGAAAAAGAAATAACAGAAGTATATTGCGGAAATGGCAGAGGTAAGACCACACTGGCAATTGGTCAGGCACTGCGGGCATCTTCTCAGGGCAAAAGTGTGATCATCATTCAGTTCCTGAAAGGAAATGAACGGCGCGAGCTGGACTTTCTGGAAGAACTGGATCAGCTGGATATCAAGATCTTCCGCTTCGAAAAGATGGAGACCTGTTACGACCAGTTGAATGAGGAAGAGCAGGTTGAAGAGGAGCGCAATATTCTCAATGGTTTAAATTTTGCCCGTAAAGTGATTGCTACACAGGAATGTGATTTCCTGGTACTGGATGAAATTCTGGGACTTCTGGATAAGCATATTGCTACTGTTGATATGGTTGTCGGGCTTTTGAAACAGAAGGACGAATCTATGCATTTGATACTTACAGGAAATCGGGTAGACCCTGGCATTTTGGATTATGTGGACAGTGTGACTACCATTACCACTCTTGGAAGAGAGCAGAACTCATGATAAAGATGAATAGGAGGAAATAATATGGCAATTTTCAAAGGTGCAGCCGTTGCAATTGTAACCCCGATGCATGAAGATGGAAAGGTAAATTATGAGAAACTGGAAGAACTTCTGGAATATCAGATTGCGAACAGCACAGATGCAATCGTTATCTGCGGCACTACAGGCGAGTCTTCTACATTGACACACGGAGAACATCTCCAGACCATCAAATTTGCAATTGACAAGGTAGCTGGAAGAGTTCCTGTTATTGCAGGTACCGGTTCTAATTGCACAGAGACTGCAGTCATGATGTCGCAGGAAGCTGCTTCTTATGGCGCTGATGCACTTCTGATCGTGACTCCATATTACAACAAGGCAAGCCAGAAGGGTCTTATCCGTCATTATACAGAGATTGCCAATTCTGTACCGGAAACTCCGATCATTATGTATAATGTGCCAAGTCGTACAGGCTGCAATATCCAGCCTGCTACAGCAGTTGCTCTTGCGAAGAATGTGAAGAACATTGTGGGAATCAAGGCTGCAAGCGGAGATCTTTCCCAGATCGCCAAGATGATGTCCATGGCTGACGGAGCTCTCGAGCTTTATTCCGGAAATGATGACCAGGTACTTCCGATTCTTTCCCTTGGCGGACTTGGAGTAATCTCTGTTTTATCCAATGTTGCTCCGAAGAATACACATGACATGGTTATGAAATTTATGGAGGGAGACCTTGCTGGTGCTGCCAGACTTCAGCTTGAGGCTGTTCCTCTTATCAATGCACTGTTCTGCGAGGTAAACCCGATTCCGGTTAAGACTGCCCTGAACCTGATGGGCTGGAAAGTCGGACCGACCCGTATGCCTCTTTGTGAGATGGAGCCGGAGAACGAGGAGAGACTGAAAAAAGCTCTTGCTGATTATGGAATTAAGCTTGCATAAATAATGTTGAAATCCCGGACAGAGCCTGTCAGCTCTGGTGTGCGGCAGCATATTGTCTGACAGCGGCTGACGGGATTTCTTTGTAATATGTAAGCAGAGAAAAACAGAGCGCGTAGATTGTTGAAATAATTTTTACAAGCTCGTTAATTTACAGTAAGAAAGGAAAAAATAAAATGGTTAAAATTATCATGCACGGATGTAACGGTCATATGGGACAGGTTATTTCCAATATTGTTGAGAAAGATGCAAATGCCCAGATCGTAGCAGGAATCGACATTGCAGACCAGGGGAAAAACAGCTATCCGGTATTCACAAACATTGACGATTGCCAGGTGGAAGCAGATGCTGTTATCGATTTTTCCTCCCCGAAGGCTTTTGATAAGCTGATGGACTACTGCGAGAAGAGAAATATGCCGGTAGTTCTTTGCACCACAGGTTTAAGTGAAGAGCAGCTTGCAAGAGTAGAGGAGAGTGCAAAAAAGATCGCCGTTCTGAAATCTGCCAACATGTCCCTTGGAATCAATACTCTTTTGAAACTGGTTCAGGATGCAGCTAAGGTTTTGGCAGCAGCTGGTTTTGACATGGAGATTGTAGAGAAGCACCATAACCTGAAAGTGGATGCACCAAGCGGAACAGCTCTTGCCCTTGCAGATAGTCTGAACGAGGCAATGGACAACCAGTATCATTACGTATATGACCGCAGCCAGAGAAGAGAGAAACGTGACGCTAAGGAGATCGGTATTTCCGCAGTTCGCGGAGGCTCTATTGTTGGCGAGCATGAAGTGATTTTTGCCGGACCGGATGAAGTGATCGAATTTAAGCACACAGCATATTCTAAGGCTGTATTTGGCAAGGGTGCTGTAGAAGCTGCGAAATATCTTGCCGGAAAACCAGCTGGAAGATATGATATGAGCAACGTGATCGAAGGTTAACAGAAATATACAAAAATTGTAAAATGCATACAAAATAATTGTTGAATTTATGGATTTACAGATAGCAATGTGTTTGCTATAATTCCATCATAAGTTGCAACGGAGCAAACTACTTAGAGAGTTTGCTCCGTTTTTTGCGTTTATGGTATGGCAGGTCAGAGTATTTGCTGATAAAGCATTTTTGCACTTGTTTCCATAACGTACCGAAACTTCATAAGAGAGAAATGCAATATCGCATTTCTGCCATGCAGAAAGGGCTGCCACAGGGCGGTCCTTTTTGCGTTAGTAAAGCTGGAAATCGGGATAGCATAACTGCGCAGGCTGTTATTGTCCATCTTGGAAACGATAACAGAAGACTATCTGTACCGGCGAGAGTCAGAGAGGAGAAATTATTATGAGAAAAACAGCAAAAGCAATGGCACTTCTTACAGCAGCTTCTATGATTATGACAGCTTTTACCCCGGTTTACGCAGAGAGTACAGATACAGAGGACACGGCAGCAGTTGACTGGGAAAACGGTGAAAATATTAAAGCAATTAAGGAGAAAGGTGTGATCACCGTCGCAACCGGAACTTATGTACCATTTGAATACAGAGATGATGACGACAATATTGTAGGTTTTGATATTGACCTGGCACAGTACATTG
Organism: Ruminococcus sp. AM42-11; assembly: GCF_003480145.1. Lineage (NCBI taxonomy): Bacteria > Bacillati > Bacillota > Clostridia > Eubacteriales > Oscillospiraceae > Ruminococcus > Ruminococcus sp. AM42-11. The sequence goes on from NZ_QUIO01000026.1 coordinate 49,566, forward strand.
CAGACAAGCTTGGAGTTGATATGGAAGTGACAGATATGGAATTCCAGTCTATTGTTCCTTCTATCCAGAATGGCGAGTATGATTTTTCTATCGCAGCAATGTATAAGACAGACGAAAGATGCGAGGTTGTGGATATGTCCAAATCCTACTGCGACAGTGGTATGATCCTTGCCGTGAAAGAGGATTCAGAGTATGCAGACACCGTTAAGAGTCTGGCAGACTGCGATGGTCTGAAGGTTGCAGTAAAAGAGGGCGCAACTTCTTATAACGTAGCGCAGAGCTTCCTGGATGAGAATCCGGATGTTTCTTATGAAATTGTTCAGTACAAGGATACGGTAGGATGTGTATCAGACCTTCTGGCAGGCCGTGTGGATGTTGTGGTAAACGACCTTTTGAACCAGAAGATCCTTTCCCAGGAATACGAAGGTGCTAAAATCGTGTGTGATCCATTTACTCACGCAGAGAACGCCATTGCCGTACAGAAGGGAAAAGATGATCTGCTTGCATTTATCAATGAATGTATTGACGAGTATTATGCAGACGGCACTTATGATACACTCTGGACAAAATGGATCGATGCTTCCGGCGAGGGAGAAGAAGCAGCTGCAGCAGAAGATGCGGAAACCGCTGAATAAAGCATAATAGTGAAAGGACTGAACAGTTACAATAAAACACAGATATGTTTCTATGCAGAAAACGCGTTACTGGTCACGGAGTGAACAGTAATACCGGAAGAGTAAGGAAGAAAGGATAAACCGGCTATAATTACTGGCCACAGGGGAAATAGTATGGTAACATTGAAATGGTCACTTGTATTTGATAAAATGACATCACTGCTCCAGGGATGCGCAGTGACGATGGAAATATCGGTTCTCACACTTATTTTTGGTACGATTCTGGGTGTTGTGCTTGCGTTGATGAGGGACAGCCACATAAAAGTGGTATCCAGACTGGCACAGCTGTACATCTGGATCTGGAGAGGAACCCCGCTGATGGTGCAGGCATTTCTGATCTATTTCGGTTTGCCAAACCTGGGCATTACTTTCAGCGCTATGACAGCAGGTGTGCTTTCCATGTCTTTAAATACAGGCGCATACATTGCAGAAATTGTCCGTTCCGGTATCCATGCTATTGACCCGGGGCAGAGAGAAGCAGCCAAAGCACTTGGAATGCCCTGGCATCTGGAAATGCTTCGAATTGTGGCACCACAGGCAACCAAGATCTGCATTCTTCCTCTTGTAAACCAGTTTATTGCCACCATCAAAAATACCTCTATTTTGTCCGCCATCACTTTGACAGAGCTGACAAGAGAGGGAACCCTGATCGCTTATAATTCTTTCCATTATTTTGAGCCGTACATAGCTGTTGCGGTATTATATCTGATCCTGACAACTATATTTACCCAGATTGCAGGAGTTTTGGAAAGGAGGATGGCATAAATGGCAGAAGATGTTATTTTAAGTGTAAAAAATATCAGCAAAAGCTTTGGGGATCTTCAGGTGCTGAAGGAAATCGGTTTTGACATACATAAAGGGGAAAAGATTGCAATCCTTGGTCCTAGCGGTTCTGGTAAATCCACAATTCTTCGATGTATCAACCAGCTGGAAACCTACGACAGCGGTGAAATCAATTATATGGGAAAACCTGTGAATTCCGGTCAGGCGCTGCATGAGCTGCGGCAGCATATTGGAATGGTTTTCCAGAGATTTAACGTTTTTACCCATATGAGTGTGCTGCAGAATGTGATCGAGGCACCGGTCCATGTGAAAAAAGTCCCCAAACAGGAGGCAATTGCAAAGGCAAAAGATTTGCTGAAAATGGTTGGGATGGAAGGCAGGGAAGAGGCAATGGCAAAGAATCTTTCCGGCGGCCAGCAGCAGAGGGTTGCGATCGCAAGAGCAATGGCTATGAATCCGGAAGTGATCCTTTTTGATGAGCCTACCAGCGCACTGGATCCGGAACTGGTTGGAGAGGTCTTAAGTGTTATCCGTAAAGTAGCAGCGGAAGGAGTATCCATGGTCATTGTCACCCATGAGATGAATTTTGCCAGAGAAGTAGCGGATCGGATTTTGTTTATGGAAGATGGCGTGATCGTGGAGGATGCGCCTCCGGAAGAGTTTTTTGAGCATCCGAAGAATGATCGTATTCGTCAGTTTATCAGGAAAGTTGAGGAAAGGTAATTCGGGATGGACTACATAATCAAAGATGGCTGGATCGTAAATGGGAAAAAGGAAAAGCCATTTCATGGAGATCTTGTAATAGAAAATGGGAAAATTGCGGAAGTGGGAACTCATGTGGAGATTCCAGCCGATTTTCCAAAAGAGCGTGTTCTGAATGCGGCCGGTGGTTATATAACCCCCGGCTTCCTTGACATTCACAGACACGGAGACTGGCAGGCCTTTGGAAACGGGGATGATGAGCTTTTGAACCGGCAGGGACTGACGACTGTTGTGAATGGAAACTGTGGGCTTTCGGTGGCTCCGGCCGGGGAGAAATTTGGGAAAGAGATTGCCAGATTTCTCAGCAGTGTGACTGGGGATTTTCGTTGGGGAAAAGATGAAAATACAGATGATACCGAGGTGTACTTTTCTCAAAAAAGAAAGAGGAGTCTTGCGGAATTTCAGAGAAAGAAATCGAGATAGCTGCTCTTAGAATTATGTCAACCATGTCCGCCTACATGTCAGCTCTTGGAAAAGAAAAGCGCAGCGTCAACACTGGAATGCTTGCAGGAAATGGAACCATCCGCGCCAGTGTAAAAGGCTATGCTTCCGGGAAGCTTTCCAAGGAAGAATTACATCAGGTGTGGAAGGCTGTGGAGGAAGCTCTGTCAGCAGGAGCGCTTGGAATCAGCCTTGGAATTGCCTATGCCCCGGAATTTGAATATGACAGAGATGGGCTTGTGGAAGCACTGCAGCCCTTGAAGGGGACGGACATTCCCATTACCACCCATATCCGAAATGAAGGAGATGGAATCCTGCTGGCTCTGCAGGAAGTGATTTCCGTGGCGGAAGAGCTGCAGATTCCCTTGCATGTAAGCCATATGAAGTGTATCGGGCGGAAAAACTGGGGCGGGACTCCGGTGAAAATCCTGAAGCTGTTTGACCAGGCGGCAGAGCGGGGCGTGAAGGTGGATTTTGACCTGTATCCCTATCTGACTGGTTCCACCCAGCTGGTACATCTTCTTCCCCCACAGTTTCAGGAGGGCGGTACCGATGCAATCTGCGCAAGGCTGGCAGATCCGTTTTGCAGGAAGGAGATTACGAAGGTGCTGAAGCAGCCTTCCGATATTTTTGAGAACATTGTGGAGCTGGCTGGCTTTGATATGATCTATGCCAGCACTTTACATACGGAGAAATTCGGCAGCTTTGCAGGACAGTCTATTGCGAAGATCGCAGAGCAGTTTGGACAGGATCCTTATGATACCCTGTATGACATTCTCCTGGAAGAGCGCTGCCAGGTTACCATGCTGGATACCATTGCCTCAGAGGAGGACATGCTGTATTTTTTGAAAGACAGCCGGGCAAATCTGATCTCAGATGCGATCTATCCCGCAGGGGGCAAATATCATCCCAGAGTTTACGGGGCTTTTCCGAAGCTTCTTACTGCTTACGTGCGTGATAAAAAGATTTTTTCCATAGAAGATGCTGTATATAAGATGACAGCAAAACCGGCGCAGGTGCTGGGTCTCCCTCTGGGTACCCTGGAAAAAGGAATGCCCGCAGATATCAATGTATTTCATCTGGACCAGTTAAGCGTTCATGCAGATTTCCAGAATCCAAACCAGTATTGTACAGGATTTGATTATGTGCTGGTGGGCGGAGAGATTGCGGTAGCCCATGACGTGTGGAGAAATTCCAAAAGCGGCAGGATCGTGCGGAAACAACAGTGATAAGTGAAGAATGAAAATGTCCGGATTGATGGATTTTTAAAATGTAAATTTCTTCCAGAATAGTTTCTTTCTCATCTGTACATATTAGAAGCATACAGCAATGTTTACTGTTCGCAGGCTGAGTTCCGCCAGGCGGAACGGTCATTTTCGCGAAAGTGGACAGTAACGTGTTTTCAGCTGAAAATAAGAAAAGGAGACAGATGAGATGAAAAAAATGAAACGAATGCTCATAGGTACTTTGCTGGTATTTACATTATGTATGCTTACAGCCTGTGGAAATGACAATAACAATGCAGCGGATGAGGTTCAAAATAATGCAAATGAGGACGCCATTGATAAGGATAACGTGGAGAATGGAACTGCAGAGGATGAAAACATGGTGGATGACGCGGGCGACAGCGTAAATAATGGTGCAGACGGAGCTGGAACTGCTGATACCGCAGTACCAGATGATGCAGGCACTGCCGGAGATGCAGATGTTCCCGGTGATAATGTGACAGACAATAACAATTCCGTTTCCGGTGCTCTCGGAGAAGGTGTGGAAGAATTAGGTGATGGAGTAGCTGATGGTGTCCGTGATGTTGGTGAAGGTGTGGGCAACGCTGTAGAAGATGTTGGAGATGCTGTGGATAATGCAGCGAATGGAAGATAATAAAAAAATAGAGGTAAAATGAAAAGGTGTTGAATGAAGAGAGGTGTTTCATTCAACGCCTTTTTGTGATATGATTTCAATAAATTTGTGAGCAAAATACAGGATAGCTACAACTTAATTACAAATGCAAGAAAAGGAGGATCATCATGAAATTTCGTCCATGCATAGATATACATAATGGAAAGGTAAAGCAGATCGTAGGAGGAAGTCTGAAGGATGAGGGAAACCAGGCACAGGAGAATTTTGTGTCAGAGCAGGATGCAGCTTTTTATGCTTCATTATATAAAGAAAAAGGTCTGAAGGGAGGACATATTATCCTTCTGAACAGTGCGGATTCTGAATACTTCCAGGCTACAAAAGCCCAGGCCATGCTGGCCCTTGGTGCTTATCCAGGAGGTCTTCAGATCGGAGGCGGTGTAAACCCGGACAATGCGGCAGATTATCTTGCTGCTGGAGCCAGTCATGTGATCGTCACCTCCTATGTGTTCCGTGATGGCCATATTTCCTGGAAAAATCTGGAGAAGATGGTAGATGCAGCCGGAAAAGAACACCTTGTCCTTGATCTCAGCTGTCGTAAAAAAGAGGATGCATACTATGTAGTCACAGACCGCTGGCAGAAATTTACAGAGGAGGAGGTAACTCTGGAACTGATGGAAAAGCTGGGTGCCTATTGCGATGAATTTCTCATCCATGCAGTGGATGTGGAGGGCAAGGCAAAAGGTATAGAAGTTTCCCTGGCGAAGCTTCTGGGAAAATACGAAGGCCATGCTGTGACCTACGCTGGCGGTGTTGGAAGCGTGGAGGATATCCAGCTCCTGAAACAGGCAGCAGGAGGAAAATTGGATGTGACAGTAGGAAGTGCCCTGGATCTGTTCGGCGGTACCATACCATTTGTAAAATTGATAGGTAATTTATAAATGTGAAAAAATTCGTAATTTTTTCAGAAAATGATGTTAATTTTAAGAGTAATGTGTTATAATATACCCATCAAACAGCAAAGGGGATGGAAGCATGAAATTCATTATCAGCGGAAAGAACATCACAGTGACAGACGGGCTTCGTACAGCAGTAGAGGATAAGCTCGGTAAACTGGAAAGGTATTTCACTCCTGACACTGAAGTTGTCGTAACTCTTAGTGTAGAAAAAGAAAGACAGAAAATCGAGGTGACGATCCCGGTTAAGGGCAACATCATCCGTTCCGAGCAGGTCAGCAACGATATGTATGTATCAATCGACCTTGTAGAGGAAGTAATTGAACGTCAGCTCAGGAAATACAAGAACAAGATCGTAGATAAGCAGCAGTCAGCTGCCAACTTCCAGAAAGCATATCTGGACAAGGATTATGAAGAGGACGAAGAGGTTAAGATCATTCGTACCAAGAAATTCGATATCAAGCCTATGTATCCAGAAGATGCATGTGTCCAGATGGAACTTCTTGGACATAATTTCTTCGTATTCTGCAATGCAGAGACTGATCAGGTGAATGTAGTTTACAAGCGTAAGGGGAATACCTACGGACTGATCGAGCCGGAGGATTAATAGAGATATATCTGTTTGAAAAATAAAACAGGTGAATAGGAAGGGCATGTGAAAACGAAAGTTTTTTCACATGCCCTTGTTTTTTTGCTTTTACGGAGCAGCTGGAATTGGTCTGGCACTGCTGCAGCTTCATCTGGCAGAAACGGATCAGTATCATGTGACCAGATTTCTGGATGATCCGTTCCCTGATGAAAAAGTGATAAAAATTTGAATTTTAAAGTAATTCTTCAGCAAGCTCCCTGGCGGATAGTACGCGGACAGGGAGCTTGCTTTCGTCATAAATACTGTAGGCCAGAAATCCGGTTCCATTTTCTAATGGGATGGTATGGGTGTGCATATCCGGATGCAGAGTGAGAATCTCCCGGAAATTTCCGGTGATCCCTTCTCCGGTAAGTTTGACGGCGCTTTCCTTCATAGCCCAGATCCGGCAGAAATCCTGGGGGGACTTTAGGGAAATAAGCTCCTCCTGAGTGCAGACTCTTCGGATAAGAGATTCCCGGGGCTCGGTGAGCTTCTGGATATCCAGACCAATTTCCCTGTCATGCAAGGCACAGCCTACGAAATTTCCGCTGTGGCTGAGATTAAAAAACGGCATATTTTCCCCACGGAAAAATGGTTTCCCAGAAGAGGTTTTTTGGAAATCCGGGATTTCCCGGAAACCATATTCCTGTTTAAGTCCATAACGCAAAAGCAGCCAGGCCAGGGCAGAACGCTTCTGGTCTTCCGGCAATTTAAAATGCTGAACATATTCCCTGCGTGCAACAGGCAATGAGAAAATCATCTGGTGAAGCAATTCGTTTGAAATTAAGTCCAGTTCCTGAAAAAGATAAATCATATAAAAATTCTCCTAAAACATAAAATAATTTGAGGCTGATTTGGGGTATAAATTCATTTTACTTTAATATATCATATGGGAGACATATTTTGTTCATCAAATATTTATTGTTTTCCATGACAAAAAGTGTTAAAATAGACTGGTATGTTAAACAAAATAAATAATTTTAAATGAAATGAAATCAGTTATATTACACAATATAGCATCTAAAAAGATAGACAGGAGTATAAAAGCTAAATGAACATGTTTTCAAAAGTTTTCGGAACCCGCAGCCAGCGAGAGGTTAAGCGTATCATGCCTCTCGTTAAGAAAATCGAGGATCTGCGTCCCGAAATGCAGAAATTAACCGACGAAGAACTTCGTGGTAAGACAAGAGAGTTTAAGAAACGCCTGGAAGAGGGAGCTACCCTGGATGATCTTTTACCAGAGGCATTTGCTACCGTCCGTGAGGCTGCCAAGCGAGTACTGGGAATGGAGCATTTCGAAGTACAGCTCATCGGTGGAATCGTACTTCACCAGGGTCGTATTGCCGAGATGAAAACTGGTGAAGGTAAGACCCTTGTAGCTACATTGCCTTCCTATCTGAATGCCCTGGAGGGCAAAGGTGTTCACGTTGTCACAGTCAATGATTACCTGGCGAAACGTGATGCCGACGAGATGGGACAGGTTCACAGATTCCTTGGGCTGACTGTAGGCGTAGTTCTGAACGACATGAAGCCGGAAGAACGCCGCGAGGCATATAACTGTGATATTACTTATGTTACTAATAACGAACTTGGATTTGACTATCTTCGTGATAACATGGTTATCTACAAGGAGCAGCTGGTACAGCGTGACCTTCACTACTGTATCATCGACGAGGTTGACTCCATTTTGATTGATGAGGCACGTACACCTCTGATCATTTCCGGTCAGAGTGGTAAATCCACCAAGCTGTATGAGGTTTGCGATATCCTTGCACAGCAGCTGGAGCGTGGAGAAGCCAGCCATGAGATGACTAAGATGGCAGCCATCATGGGTGAGGAAGTTATCGAGACCGGTGACTTTGTTGTAAATGAGAAGGATAAGATTGTCAACCTTACCGAGCAGGGTGTGAAGAAGGTTGAGAAATTCTTTAATATTGAGAACCTTGCAGATCCGGAGAACCTTGAGATCCAGCACAATATCATCCTTGCACTTCGTGCTCATAATCTGATGCACCGTGACCAGGATTACGTTGTAAAAGATGACGAGGTTATGATTGTTGATGAGTTTACCGGACGTATCATGCCGGGCCGTCGTTATTCGGATGGTCTCCACCAGGCAATCGAGGCGAAAGAGCATGTTAAGGTAAAACGCGAGAGCAAAACTCTTGCAACCATCACCTTCCAGAACTTCTTTAACAAATACGATAAGAAAGGCGGTATGACCGGTACTGCCCTTACTGAGGAGAAAGAGTTCCGTGATATCTATGCTATGGACGTTGTTGAGATCCCGACCAATAAGCCGGTTCAGCGTAAGGATTTAGACGATGCCGTATATATGACAAAGAAAGAGAAATTCAATGCAGTTGTCCAGTCTGTAAAGGAAGCTCATGAGAAGCAGCAGCCTGTACTGGTTGGTACTATTACCATTGAGACTTCTGAGCTCATTAGCCGTATGCTGAAGAGAGAGGGAATCCCGCACAATGTATTGAATGCCAAGTTCCATGAGCTTGAGGCTGAGATCGTAGCACAGGCTGGTCAGGCCGGTGCAGTTACCATTGCAACCAACATGGCAGGTCGTGGTACTGATATTAAGCTTGATGATGTATCAAGAGCAGCCGGCGGTCTGAAGATCATCGGTACAGAGCGTCATGAGTCCAGACGTATTGATAACCAGCTGCGTGGACGTTCCGGACGTCAGGGAGATCCGGGAGAATCCCGCTTCTACATTTCCCTGGAGGATGACCTGATGCGTCTGTTCGGATCTGAGCGTCTGATGAAAGTGTTCACTTCCCTTGGTGTAGCTGAGAATGAGCAGATCGAGCACAAGATGCTTTCCAATGCAATCGAGAAGGCACAGGAGAAGATCGAGTTTAACAACTTCGGTATCCGTAAGAATCTTCTTGATTACGACCAGGTTAACAATGAGCAGCGTGAGATCATCTACAAAGAGCGTCGCCAGGTACTGGATGGTGAGAACATGCGCGATGCCATCTACAAGATGATTACAGATATTGTAGATAATGCAGTAGATATGTGTTTCTCCGAGGATGTTGATTCTGAAGAGTGGGATCTGAATGAGTTCAACAGTGTTCTCCGTCAGATTATCCCAATCGAGCCGCTTACAGCTGAGAAGGTTAAGGGTAAGAAAAAGAATGAGATGAAGCATCTGATCAAGGAGGAGGCTGTGAAGCTTTACGAGGCGAAGGAGTCCGAATTCCCGGAGCCAGAGCAGCTGCGTGAGCTTGAGCGCGTTATCCTTCTGAAGAGCATTGACAGCAAGTGGATGGATCACATTGATGACATGGAGATTCTCCGCCAGGGTATCGGTTTGACTGCTTATGGACAGAGAGATCCGGTTGTTGAGTACAAGATGGCCGCATTTGATATGTTTAACAGCATGATCACTTCCATTCAGGAGGACACCGTCAGAATGCTGTATCATGTTCATGTGGAGCAGAAAATCGAGCGTGAGCAGGTGGCTAAGGTTACTGGTACTAACAAGGATGATTCCAGTGTTCGTAAGCCGGTTCAGAGAAAAGAAATTAAGGTTTATCCGAATGATCCGTGTCCTTGCGGAAGCGGTAAGAAGTACAAACAGTGCTGCGGCAGAAAGACTGCTAATGTTTAAATCAGAGTGACTATAGAGAGCGAATTTCCAGAGGCGGGAGGTCTTGGAAATTCGCTCTTTTGTTATTTAATGTGTTGGGAGGGTGAAAAGTTTTTCAGGAGGGACGCATTTGGACAATGTGTATTACTCACTCGCCGGCGCAACGCTCCGATGAACTAATCGCTAACTGCGACTAATGCGTTCGGGAGAGCCCTCACGCATAAGTCTTCG
>NZ_QUIO01000027.1:0-57729 GCF_003480145.1 Ruminococcus sp. AM42-11
TGTTCACCAAGGTAAAATCGAAATTGATGTAAACGAAAGGGCAGTTTTTATCAGAACTCAAGGCTGCTTTTTCGTTTACACCAACTCCGATTGTTTCCTTAACAGTTTGATGGAGAAAGCAAAAATCAGTCATGCCCTTTATCATATAGTTTCTGTATATTTTTTGGAAGTTTGTCAGGCAACATGGCATTTATAGCATCTTCGTTACCATCTTTCATTGCTGTTTCGTAATACCAGCACTTGAATTTTAAGAGGGAAAGAGTTTTTTGGAGTTCCTGAATTTCAGTTTCAACAGCTGATTTTCTGGTTTCAAATAATTCTTTCCTTTTTTCATAACTGGAGCTGCCTCAGATACCCAGATAAAAAATTGCTTTATATCTTTTATCTCAAGACCGGATTTCTTCAGACATTCAATGATACGAAGTGCTTCTAATTCATTATCGCTGAAATAACGGATATTTCCCTTGCGTTCCAGATTAGGGAAAAAGCCTTCCTTGTCATAATACCTTAATGTAGAAACAGGAAGATTAAACATTGCAGAGACCTGACCGATTGTATACATAAAAAACCTTCTTTCAAATTTATGCTTGACCTAAAGTCAACTTTAGGTTGTAAGATATTTATATCATATATTATTGTTAGTGTAATTACAAGAAATTTTGCATATGGAGGTTATATTTATGTTGAAAACAGAAGAATTAAAACTAGTATCTGAATGGGATAAAACTTTTCCACAGAGTGAAAAAGTAGACCACACGAAAGTGACATTTATAAATCGTTATGGAATCACACTTGCTGCAGATCTGTATAAGCCAAAAAATGTATCATGGCAATGTCCTGCGATTGCCGTAAGCGGACCATTTGGGGCAGTCAAAGAACAGTGTTCCGGATTATATGCACAGACAATGGCTGAAAGAGGATATTTAACGATTGCATTTGACCCTTCTTTTACGGGGGAAAGTGGAGGCTATCCAAGATTTATGGCTTCTCCAGATATTAATACAGAAGATTTTATGGCTGCTGTTGATTTCCTTTCTGTTCGGGAAGATGTGGATCTGGATAAAATAGGAATCATTGGAATCTGCGGCTGGGGTGGAATGGCTCTTAACGCAGCTGCGTTGGATACAAGAATAAAAGCAACCGTTGCTTCTACCATGTATGATATGACAAGAGTAAATGCGAATGGATACTTTGATTCTGAGGACAGTGAAGAAGCACGTTATGCAAAGAAACAGTCACTGAATACCCTCAGGACAGAAGAATACCGTAAAGGCGAATATTCAAGAGGCGGTGGTTGTGTTCCCCTTCCGGTTCCGGAAGATGCACCTTTCTTCGTAAAAGATTACAGTGAGTATTATAAAGGCAGATGTTATCATAAAAGGAGCCTGAATTCCAATGATGGCTGGAACAGTATTGGATGTATGTCATTTATGAATCAGCCAATATTAAAGTACAGTAATGAAATCAGAAGTGCAGTCCTTATCGTTCATGGAGAAAAAGCACACAGCTATTATTTTGGAAAAGATGCTTATGAAAATATGATCAAGAACAGCAAGTACACATCCAATAAAGAACTGCTGACAATTCCGGGAGCTGTTCATACAGATCTATACGATAATCCGGATGTGATCCCATTTGACAAAATTCAGAAATTTTTTAAAGAAAACGGAGTTGGTTAATTATGACGTGTGAAGAATATTTGAGTAATATGAAGCCCGGATATATCGTAGATGGTGGAAGTGAAGAACATCTGGTTATGCATGAGCTGTCTCAAAGGGCATTAAAGATAACGATGGAGCTGAATAACAAATATCATACAAAAGAAGAAATTATACAGCTTATGTCGGAACTTACCGGACAAAAAATAGATGAAAGTTTTGGAATGTTTCCTCCGTTTTATACAGACTGCGGACGAAATATCCATATAGGTAAAAATGTTTTTATTAATGCAGGATGTAAGTTTCAGGATCAGGGTGGTATTTATATAGAGGATGGAGTCCTGATTGGACATAATGCAGTATTGGCAACGATCAATCATATGGAAGATCTTGAGAAAAGAGCAGGTATGATATTTCAGCCGATTCACATCGAAAAAAAAGTGTGGCTTGGAGCAAATGTAACGGTTCTTCCGGGGGTTACGATTGGTGAAGGTTCGGTCATTGCAGCCGGAGCAGTTGTAACAAAAGATGTTCCTGCCAATATGATTGCGGCAGGAGTGCCGGCAAAAGTTATACGGAAGATAAAAAAAGACGCTGAAAAAGGAGAAATTTAATTATGGTAAAAAAAGTATTGATTATATCGACAAGTCTTCGAGGAGGCAGCAATTCTGATATAAAGGCTTCCTTGAAAGGAATGGTCGGTGGCGGTGGAATTGATGCTGCAAATACAGCGGCTGATCATGTGGATGCGATGAAAAAAGCATATGACCTTGGAAAGGAATTATAAATTTGAAAAGAGCACTATTTCTTAGTCTTTGTGTGTTAGTTTTATTTGGGCTTGTAGGATGTAGAGAAAAAGAAATTACCGGCAAATCGACAACTGATGATGAGAAAGAATACATGAAGTTATATTTAAATGACATTGAAATCCCAATTATATGGGCTAAAGTTTTTAATCTGAAACAAATGGCGCAGACCATGAATTACCTGTCAGAGAACAATCTGCTGGAGTATGCGGTTTTGGAAGAAAAGGCTACGGCTGCCACGGCACATCACAATGATCTTTCGGCGCAGATTAAAGCGGCTGAAAAGCGCATGGCAGAGATCGCTGTTCTGCGTACTCACATCGTAAATTATGCCAAGACCCGTGAGGTCTATGTGGCATACCGCAAGGCGGGCTACTCTAAGAAATTCCGGGAAAAACATGAGGAAGAAATTCTGCTCCACCAGGCTGCTAAGAATGCCTTTGATGAGATGGGCGTCAAGAAGCTGCCAAAGGCCAAAGAGTTACAGACAGAGTACGCAAAATTGCTGGAAGAAAAGAAAAAGACCTATGCCGAGTACCGGCGTTCCCGTGAGGAAATGCGGGAGCTTTTAACGGCAAAGGCCAATGTGGATCGGGTGCTGAAAATGGAGGTGGAACAGGATGTTGAAAAAGAAAAAGACCACGGCCAGCGGTAAGCTGGTCCTGGTCAAAAGCGTTCGCAGAACGCGCAGCCACAGAATGAAATTCTGTGTTCAAAGGGGCTTGGGGGCGCTGCCCTCAACAAGCAAGCAGAGAGGAAAATCACAAAGGGATTTTCTTCCCTGCGGGCCTGTGTGTATTAACACAGGCATTGCTTGCCTCTTTCACGTAGGAATAGAATAAGCCAGTGACGAAACCTTCAAATTTCGCTCATTGGCTTATTCCTTTTCAAGTTTCTTGGATAGGCTGATTAGTTCTTCTGTAAGCCTCTTCGTATTATTCAATAGTGTTTCTTGCATTTCTGGAGAACAGCTAAGATATAGCATTTTCATTTGCTCAGCTCCCTCATCTGCTGAGCCATCTGATATAATCAGAGAATCCAAAGAATTATGAAGAACCTGAATGATGGCTTTCAGAATTAAAAAGGAAGGATTCATTTCCCCATTTTCAATTTTGGCAATTTCCCGTATGGAAACATGGCACATATCAGAAAGCCGTTGTTGTGTAAGCCCCATTTCATTTCGAGCAACGCGCATTCTCATTCCCAATTTGCCCAGATCATCAACCGGCATAATCGTTCACCTCAACAATATTTTATCGTGCCGGTTGCGGCTGTGGAATGACCTTATTATACTGGTAAACAAGCATGATTGTTCTGGTTGTGGATTTAATAGGCGAATCATTGCTTAATAAATAAGAACGAAATATAATATAGCTTAGAGATGAACAGATACGACTAATATATCAAGGGGGGTCTTAACTTGCCAAAATTCAGCCCCAAGATATTGCAATCTGTGAGAAATTAGGAAAATCTTAATGTTTTCTCATGAAATAATAAGGATGTGCTGTGTTCGGCTTTGATAATATAATAATATATACTCTTTGAAGGGAGAGTGACTTCATGTCTAATAAAATATTAGTAGTCGATGACGAAACAGAAATTGCGGATTTAATAGAAGTCTATTTGAAAAACGAAAACTACACTGTATTCAAATTTTATACGGCCCAAGAAGCCCTTAACTGCATTGAAACAACCCCCATTGATCTTGCAATTTTGGATATTATGCTTCCTGACATAGATGGATTCACTCTATGCAAGAAAATCAGGGAACATCATACCTACCCCATCATCATGCTGACAGCCAAAGATGCTGAGACTGATAAAATTACCGGCCTTACTCTTGGAGCGGATGATTACATTACAAAGCCGTTTCGCCCTCTGGAGATGATTGCACGGGTAAAGTCTCAGCTTCGCCGGTATCAAAAGTACAATCCTGCTCATTCTGATACCGGTGAAACCTCGTCTGCCGCATCAGAAGATAATCTTGTTTGCGGTTCCTTGACAATGAATATCAAGGCACATACCTGCTTTTTGGGGGAAACGCCCTTGGTGCTGACACCTACGGAGTTTTCGATCCTGCGTATTCTTCTGGAAAATACCGGGAATGTAGTCAGTTCAGAAGATTTGTTTCACAAAATCTGGCAGGACGAGTATTACAGCAAATCCAACAACACCATCACCGTTCATATCCGCCACCTGCGGGAGAAAATGGGAGATAGTATGGACAAGCCCAGATTCATTAAGACGATATGGGGGGTAGGATATAAAATTGAAAGTTGATAAAAAAGACGAATACTTTGCTTTTCAATCAAAACTCATTCGACGAGTTTGCATGAATGTCATTACCTCTATCGTTGTGGTGGTGGGGCTGTATCTTTTCATCTGGAAACAGCGAATTGGCGATCTGATTGTATGGATTCTGGAAACCGTATTCGACATGAAGCATGAAGCAGCATTTTATTATTACAGTGACCATTTTCGAGGTAATAAAGAAATTTTTTTCGCTGTGGCCGTTCTTCTAATATTTACAGTCCTCATGGTACGAATTTTCCGGTGGGTTACCGGCTATTTCAGAGAGGTCAATCAAGGGATAGAGTCATTGCTGGCAGACGATGAAAAGCAAATCCAGTTGTCACCGGAAATGCTGCCATTTGAGCGGAAGCTAAACTCTGTAAAACAAACTTTAGCAGAACGAAAAATGGAAACCGCTTTGGCTGAACAGCGGAAAGACGAATTGGTTATGTACCTGGCCCATGATATTCGGACCCCACTCACATCTGTAATTGGATACCTCAATCTGTTGGAGGAAGATCCGAATATGCCCCCTGAGCAGAGGGCTGCGCGGGTTCATATCGTGTTGGAAAAAGCCTACCGACTGGAGACGATGGTAAATGAATTCTTTGAGATCACAAAATATAAATCTCAGAAAATCACCTTGTCCAAGGAAACCATCGACCTTTATTATATGCTGGTCCAACTATCGGATGAATTGTCTCCTGTTTTGGCTCCCAGGGGAAACACCGTTACCCTGCATCTTGACGAGAACTTGACCATCGAAGCCGATCCGGAAAAGCTGGCACGGGTATTCAACAACATTCTGAAAAATGCCGCATCGTATAGCTTCCCACATACCGAGATTGTGATCTCCGCAGAAAAATTGGAACATGAAGTCATCATTCGGTTTCAGAACAGCGGCGAAGATATTCCAAATGAGGCATTGGCGTCTCTTTTCAATAAATTCTACCGGGTAGATCAGTCTCGTTCCTCTGATACAGGCGGCACAGGGCTTGGATTAGCCATAGCAAAGGAGATCGTCACGCTGCATGGCGGGGCAATCAGCGCATCCAGCAAAAATCATGTGGTTACATTTACAGTCTCTTTGCCGTTGTCAAATTAGCAATTTCTTTGCATTTTCTTAGGAGTCAATCAACTTCTTATTAAAACAATCTATGCTCTTGTCCAGTAGAATGATACTGACAGGAGCATGGATTTGCTCTTTTATGAAACAAATCACCGAAAGGAGCGAAATGATGGGAAGGATACTCCGCTGACTGTTACAGAACAGCATACACATGGAATCGACCTTCACCGCAATACGCCCGGCATTCCCCAAGGAATTAACGCGGCGGTGGCGGAAGGCCGGCTGGATTTGAAGGTCAAAAACAACACCGCCTACACATTTCAAATCCAGATTTCTGTTGACAAATATCATATGAGAGGGAAAGTGTTGTCCGATGCAAAGCTGCGGACCGCCGCTGGATAGAACATAAGTAAAATCTCCCCCTTACATTAGGATTTTCTTAGGAAATAAACAACTTCATATTAAAGTTCCAAGCGCCGCTGTTCAGTACAATAAATGCTGACAGGGGCGCTTTTGTTCCCCTTCAGAAAGGAGGCTTTATATGATGGAAGAAAAAATGCTGCCTGTTCCCAATGAAGGTCATCGCCGGAGGCAAAAGCAGCGGCGGAGGCGCTTTCCTTGGGGAAGTATTGCCACAGTCATTCTGGTCGTGGCTGTTTGTGTATATGCGTTCACATTGTTTGGAGATAAAGAATCGTCTGAAAATTCCCAAGTAAACGACACCACAACGCAGGGGCCTGATGATGTGCAAGTTGGCCTTTTGGATGAAAGCTCACCCCAAAACACGCAGACAGCAAATGATGACACCGACTGGAACTTGATGTTGGTAAACTATGAAAACGCGATCCCTGAAAACTACGAGCCAAAACTGGTAGAGGTGCCCGGCGGTGAGAAAGTAGATGAACGCATCTATGATCCTCTCATGGAGATGTTGGAAGCAGCAAAGGAAGGAAATTTGGATCAACTACCTATGGTCGTATCCGGTTACCGCACGCAGAAAAAGCAGCAGCAGCTCTATGACGACAAAGTGGCTGGATACCGCAAAGAGGGAAATTCCCAGAGCGAAGCGGAGGAACTGGCAAAGCAATGGGTATCTGTTCCCGGATACAGTGAACATCAAATTGGTTTAGCCGTGGACATCAACGGAGCCATCTATGATCTTTATTTCTGGCTGCAAGAAAACAGCTACAAATACGGTTTTATCTTCCGTTACCCTGGAGATAAAACCGACATCACGGGCGTTGCCGAGGAAGTATGGCATTATCGGTATGTTGGCGTTGAGGCCGCCACAGAGATGTATGAAAAAGGGCTGTGCTTGGAGGAATATTTGGCAGAAAGGCAGGCAGAGCAATGAAAAGATTGAAAATCGCTGTTTTGTTTGGCGGCTGTTCCCCGGAGTATAGCGTGTCCCTCCAGTCCGCAGCCGCTGTGCTTCAGAATATGGACAGCAGCAAGTATGAAGCGGTAATGGTCGGCATTCCTTGCGCTCTGTCGTGTAATCATGGAAAAGTATTGATAAACGGCTACGAAGCACCAATAATTGGACGCATCTGTATGGATCAAAAGATAGTCGATATTACGGATTTACCAGATGTGAAAAGCGGTGATATTGCTGTCTTCATAGGAAAATCAGGCCAGTATGAAATCACGGCCTATGACCTTGCAGAAGCAAGTGGGACAATTACCAACGAACTGTTAAGTCGCTTAGGTAGCCGCTTAAACAGAATGATAGTTTAACTTATAGAATGTAATTATCTGCCGCACGACGGCAAAAGAAAAAAAGCCGTCGTGCAGCAATCGTTTTCCCATGTCAAATTAAACACTCGACGGCTTTGAACAACAACCAAAGCTGTCGTTTTGTTTTTTGAAGGAGTGTGATATAAAGAGCGGCGGCCAGTAGAGGTAGTCGCCATGATAGCGGTATTTAGACAGGGCAATATGGCCTTTTCATCAAAAAAATCTTTGCTAATACCCTAACTTGTTCCGCCCCATTTCGGCTCACCCGTCAACTGGACCTGTGAACCGAAATGGAGGTACATAATGCAGAAAATCAATCTTCGGGAGCTGTATCCCGATATTTACAAAAAGACACTTATCTGGAAGTAACCGATGAAGTGCAGGCGGTGTTCCTGGCCGACAAACGAGCGGAAGCACGCTACCTGCGCTAGATGTATAACTACAAAGCGCACTACTTCCTGGACTGCGACAATGGCATTGAGAAGGCTATTGTGCAGCACCCGCCGACCCCGGAAGAAATCCTGGAGGACAAGCAGCTCCGCGATCAGCTCTACGCTGCGGTGATGGAGCTGCCGGACAAGCAGGCCAAGTGGATTTATGCCCGGTTCTACTTAGGCATACCCTGGATTTTTCTGTATTCTCTGGGTGACATTTTGACTATAGACTGAAAAGCGCTTGAAAACTTTCCCTGGGTTTGGTAGCCTACCTGGGAAGCAATATCCGCGATAGTGTCATTTGTTTCCCGTAATAATTTCATAGCCTGACGCACTCGAAATTCCTTCATATAGGTGGCGATAGGCTGGCCGTAGACTGCCTTGAATATCTCCTTTAGAGTGGAGGTATTTATCAAATACTGTTTGGAAAGTTCTGCAATCGTAAATCGTTGATCCAAGTGCTCTGTCAACTGTTGATGAATTTCTTTTATCAATTCGGTTTGCTGGGAGAAGTATTGAGTCAATTCTTTATGCTCCGATTTCATGTTGCTCAAATAAATCAAAATTTCCAGCACCTTCAATTTCAAGAGGAAAATTCGAACGGACACAGGAGCAGAAAAGAGTGGGGCAAAAATGTGCTCTAAATCGGAACAGGACGGGATTGCGGATGGCTTTCCGGAGCAAAATCGATCCCGTAACTGGTCTGCCTCCACACCGGCATTCTTTAAAACTTCCGGGCAAATGGAAGAGAGCTGTTTCAGATCCACGGAAATGGAAATTCCCTCTGAATATCCTAGGGGAAACATCATGGCGGAATCCGCGCAGCAGGCCATACTGTGTGCTGTCACATCACCTGTACCTAAATAGACGGCAGTACCGCCTTGCATATTCCAACCCACGCGACCACTGCGACAATAGTAAATTTCTAAAACAGAATCCGAAGCATCATGCCGAAACTTGACCTCTGAAGCAAGAAAAACATTGAAGGATACCTCTATTCCAGGAAAAGTTTCATATGCCTCCATATACCCTTTTCCAGCGGTAACCGCTCGAAACTGTTCTCCAAAGAGTGTGGTACCCATTCCACCAGCCCGGCAATGCTTCAAGGCGAGGGTGCCGTTTGGAATCTTTTGAAGTTTTTGAGCGATAACTTTGGATTCTTCTTTTTTCATGGCGTTCCTTTTTGTTTTTCTACTTGCGACGGACAGGCGATTTTTACAAGCCACTCAATCATGTGATGGAAATTTCGGGCCTGCTCGATAGTTTGTCCGTGGTCGTGGGGTAAGTGGTTCTGAACCATTTAGCACTCCTCCTTGAAGTCTATCTTATCATAGGCCGGAGGGAAAAGAAACTTTACTTCTGAGAGGTTTCTGGTTCAGGACCAGCGTCATGGGTGTAATCCAAGATATGGACACCATCGCCTACCTCTTTCTGCACCAGCTCCCGCATACGCTTAGCAAAAGGACAGGAGTAACCAATGGGAGTCCCTTTGCTGATGCAAGAAGCAAAAGCAATGGTGTCAGCGCCCTGTTCTACCAGAGAACGGGCCCGCAGTACCGCTTTTTTTCCGGGGCAGCCACCGCAGTTGATGAAGCCCACTAACTGAATATCATCCTCTCCCATAAAAGCGCCTTTTCTCTCTCGGATTGTCCGAAAATCCCGGCTTCCGGGGCAGTAATCCTCTGTCTGCATACAACGAATAATGCCAAGTTTCATATTGGTTTCCTCCTTGATTAATTTAGGGCCGATCATTCAAATTTGGCCGCTCCATTGTTTATTATTATGTAACCAGCTTTTCCAACAGTTGGAGAGCTTCCTCCAGTTTTGGGTTGGGCTCGTCCGTATGCAGTCCCTCTCGGACACAGCCACGTATATGGGCCCGCAAAATCTCTTGATTCACTCGCTTCAAAAGAGCCTGAGTTGCCAACAGCTGATTGGAAATGTCCACGCAGTAGCGATCCTCTTCAATCATTCGCAAAATGCCGTCCAGTTGTCCTCTGGCAATCTTAATGGAACGGGTTATGTGAGCCTTATCAGCCTTCATGGGGGATAATCTCTGTGACTTTGTAGCCCGCCTCGGTAACTGCCGCTTTTAGGGTTTCGTCGGTAACGGACTCCGGGACCTCCACAGTGGCCTTTTTGTCCTCTAGACTTACCTGGACATGGGACGCACCAGAGATACCCTCCAGGGCATGGGTAACATGCTTGACGCAGTTCTGGCACATCATTCCTTCGATCATCAGTTCTTTTTTCATAGTGGTTCCCCCATTCGATTGCTTTATTGTTGTTTGCTTGACGGAAATCTTCTGTACGGGAGATAGAACAAAGGGATAGTGAATACAAAGGACCAGATTACTCGACGGCGCATCGCCTCATATTCCTTTTTCGCCGTGTCCACCGGGGAGACAGTCTGTGCAGCTGATTTTCCCTTGACCTGCTGTAGGGATGCGCCATAGCCCGCCTTTTCTACAGCGGCGATAATCTGCCCACTGTTTACATTTTTGTCGTCGTAAGTCACCACCATACTGTTTTTTAACAGATTGACATTGCACTCTTGCATGTCGGTCAGGTTGGATACGCTTTTTTGTATCCTAGCTTGGCAGGCCGCACAAGTCATGCCTATAACGTTGTACTTTTCCTGCATATTGAAACCTCCTTTTCTGGAAAGCGGAATACCAATACGGGGTATAGGTCTCTCCGGTTCTCAGTATAGTCCCGCAAGGAGGTTCTGTATTTCTCGTTCAGAAGAATTTTTGTCCCAAATGGAAGAGTTTCTGCAAACCGATCCGTCATAAACGCTGCAAGAGCGTCCCTTCTAATTTCATGTGATATTGTTTCAACACATCTTTCAGCGTGATCTCTTGCATCCGTTTTTCCGCTGTATTCTGGATGTCAAGGTAAAAATCCCGCAGCACCAGTTGGATATTTACACCCACGCCACAGGTAGGATTGGTATGGATGTTCGGATGGAGCAGGGGCTTGTTGCCCTCTACTGCCCGATAGGCATCCAGTAGAGTGATTTTCTTCGGCTCACGAGCCAGAGCAGGTCGGGGATATCCCTTCACGCTGACCAGCAGTCCTCCCTTCCGCAGGGCGGACATGAGCTGGCGCATATAGGCAGGATTCGTCTGAATGCTTTCTGCCAGCCTGTTACTGGTCAGGTCGCAGTCTGGGTACAGAGCGATAAAAGCCAGAATATGAACAGTATCGCTAAGACGGTGGAATATTTTCTTTCCTGATCTCCTTTTTTACTTTGATGTTATTATTATTATAACAGCATGTTGACAGTGACGCAAGAGGATGTTAAAATAATTTGAAGTAAGAATAAAAATAACACCCACTCGAAAGGAATGGTGACAATGAACTTCTATGATGATTTGGTCATGCAGACCCAGATGAATTATTCCAAGTATTATCATATCTATGCTTCCGGCAGTACGCCTTATCAGCTGACTGACAAAAAGCCGCTGCCGTATAGCGAACAGATCAATCGGTTGGTACAGGAGGTAAAGGAAACTGACTGTGTGGTAGTGGGCGGAGCTTCCGGTCTGTCCGCTGCCGGTGGTGGAGATTTTTACT
Source organism: Ruminococcus sp. AM42-11 (assembly GCF_003480145.1). NCBI lineage: Bacteria > Bacillati > Bacillota > Clostridia > Eubacteriales > Oscillospiraceae > Ruminococcus > Ruminococcus sp. AM42-11. The sequence continues at coordinate 11,576 of NZ_QUIO01000027.1, forward strand.
ACGAGGACAACGACTCCTACCAGAAATACTTCCGGCCTTTTGCTGAGAAGTACCACTTCAAAGGTGCTTTTGCAGGGATGATGCACCCCTGGGAGACCCGGGAAGAGTATTGGGGGTATCTCGCCACCTTCCTTCACACTACCCAGACCGCACCTGTGCGTCATTCCTATTTGGATTTAGACGCTTTGCTGAAAGGAAAGGACTTCTTCATCCTCACCACCAACCAGGATACCCAGTTTGTCAAACTCTACCCGGAGGAGAAGGTGGCGGAGATCCAGGGAGATCACCGGTTCTTCCAGTGTGCCGCCTGCTGTACCGATGACACCTGGGATGCGGTAAAGCCAGTGGCTGATATGGTGGCCGCTATGGGGGATGGCACGAAGATTCCCACGGATCTCATTCCCCGGTGTCCGCACTGCGGTGGCGAGGCTTTCCCCTGGGTGCGAGGATATGGGAATTTCCTGCAAGGAAAGAAATATGAAGAACAGTACGAAAAAATTTCTCGCTACGTACTGGAACACAAAGACAGCAAAATTCTGTTCCTGGAGTTGGGCGTTGGTCGAATGACTCCCATGTTTATCCAAGAACCTTTCTGGAACATGACCCTCAGCTTTCCCCATGCTCGATATATTGCTGTCAACGACAAATATGACTTCCTGCCCAAGCAGTTGGAGGATAAGGGCATGACCATTGTGGCCGACATTGCTCAAGTGCTGCGGGATGCACGGAACACCATGGAAAGCGGAGATAACGATCAATGAGGGTTGGAAACCAAGCGGCGCTTCAGGAACTTGCCGAGCGTATTGCTCAAGCAGATGCCGTTGTGATCGGAGGCGGCTCCGGCCTGTCAAGCGCAGCTGGATACGACCACTACCATTGGTCCCCGGCACTTTCGGAGGCATTGGCTCCCTTTCGTGAACAGTATGGCTTTACCTCTCCGCTGGCTGGATTCTACCATTGCTTTTCCAGCTATGGAGAGCAGTGGGGATATTACAGTCAATATATCCGCTTCATGTGGGAAGCCCCTATGGGGCAGCCCTATCTGGATCTGCAAACGCTTGTTGCAGATAAACCGGTCTTTGTGCTGACCACTAATGTCGATCAGCAGTTTTTTCGGGTATTTCCCCAGGAACAAATTTGCGCCTTTCAGGGAGACTTTAGCTACTGCCAGTGCAGCCAGCCCTGTCGGGATGATATTTGGGAAAACCGCGAACTGGTAAAGGAACTGACCGGTCGCTTGGTGGGTGTTCGCCTGCCGGAGGAAGCTGTTCCCCGTTGCCCGGATTGCGGGCGGGTGCTGGTGCCTTGGGTACGAGATGATACCTTTCTGGAGGGAACCTTCTGGCAGGATAACCTGCACCGCTACCATAGATTCCTGCGACGCTGGATAATGGATCAGTCCGACAAAAAAGTCCTGCTGTTGGAACTTGGCGTGGGTGAGATGACGCCCAGTATCATCAAACTGCCCTTCTGGGAACTTACTGCCAAAAACGAAAACGTCTTTTATGCATGTCTTAATCGAGAGGCATCTCATAGGCCAGAGCATCTGCGGGGACGCAGCCTGTATCTGCAAGGAGATTTGGTGGAAACTCTAGCTGCCCTCCGGCAGGAGCGCTCCATTGCAGCAAACATAAAATAGAAAGGGGCGAACGGATATGATTGATTGGAAACCTATTGCGGAAAAATTCAGAGAAGCGGACGCTATCTTGATCGGGGCCAGTAACGGCCTGTCCATCACCGAAGGACTGCATTTGTTTGCGGACAATGCGGTCTTTGAAAGACTCTTTGGGGATTTTAAACGGAAATACGGCCTTGAGTGCATTTTGCAGGGCATGATGGCTGGATGGTCCAGAGAGGAGGAAAAGTGGGCCTTCTGGGCCCGGCTCATCCATCATTACTGCGGGCAGTACCAGCCTACGTCAGTGATGAACGATTTGAAGGCCATTGTGGGAGAGAAAGATTACTTTGTCGTCACATCAAACGGAGAAGGTCACTTTGAACTGTGTGGCTTCGATCCGACGAAAATCTATGAGATTGAGGGCAACTGGTTTACTATGCAGTGTGCCCGCCCTTGCCACAACACTCTTTATCCTAGTTTGGAAGTGGCCGAAAAATTATCGGCTGCCGAACAGGGCTGCCATGTGCCTACAGAGTTGGTGCCGCGCTGTCCCAAGTGCGGCGGTCCCATGGACATCCACATGGGTGCGGGTCAGAGAATGATTCCGGATACCGCTGCCCAGGCACGGTTCCAAAACTTTCTGAAAACCTACCACGGGAAGAAACTGGTGGTTTTGGAGCTGGGCATTGGCTGGCGCAATCAGCTGATCAAGGCTCCGATGATGCGCTTAGTGGCCAGCGAGCCAAATGCCACTTATATGACCATCAATCTGGGGGAGATCTACATTGCGGACAATATCAAAGAGAAGTCCTTCGGACTGGACGGTCGGCTGGATGAGCTGCTGCCTGCTCTCCGGGAGGCGTGCGAGGCATGACGATTTCGGAGCAGGTTCAAAATGACTATACGAATGCATAAAAAGGTTAAAATCACCGTGCTGCGGACGGAATATTATCAGGAACTGGCAGAACAGTATGCAATTCCTAATTTGGGAAAGTGTCCTTTTCATCAGAAAGGTCAAGTGCTGTACAGCGATGGCATCAATCCCGTATCGAAACCGGAATGGGTGTGGAACCTGACACATCAGGCTCATGCGCTTGGCATCCCTGTATTCATAAAGGAAGATCTACTTCCTATCATGGGAGAGGCACAAATGGTACAGGAATTTCCCCCGGCTTTTTACCGGGTATTGGAGGAACAGAAGACATGGCAGAAGTAAAAGAGAGCAGCATTCTGATTCAGGATGTAGAAACCAAAAATATTATGACAAAATCCGCCCTGCCGGTGGGTGGCTATTCCGTCAATCCTTATGTGGGCTGTACCCATGGCTGCAAATACTGCTACGCCTCGTTTATGAAGCGATTTACCGGGCACACCGAACCGTGGGGTACATTCCTAGATGTGAAACACTGGCCAGCAATCAAAAATCCGCAAAAATACAAAGGGCAACGCGTAGTCATCGGTTCAGTGACCGATGGCTATCTGCCACAGGAGGCTCAGTTTCAGAACACCCGTAAGCTTCTTGAACAGCTCCGGGGCAGTGAGGCAGAAATTCTTATCTGTACCAAGTCAGACTTGGTAATCCGTGACATTGACCTTCTGAAAAAATTGGGAAAGGTCACGGTCTCTTGGTCGATCAATACATTGGACGAAGGCTTTAAAAATGATATGGACGATGCCGTCAGCATCAAGCGACGGCTGGATGCCATGAAGCAGATCTATGATGCGGGCATTCGCACCGTCTGCTTTATTGCCCCTGTCTTTCCGGGTGTCACGGATTTTGAGGCTATCTTCCATCAGGTCAGAAATCAATGCGACCTGATATGGTTGGAAAATCTAAACCTGCGAGGCGGATTCAAAAAAGACATCATGAACTATATTTGTAAAAAATATCCTGACTTGGTTCTGCTGTACGATGCTATCTACAACAAGGGAGACAGAAGCTACTTCCGTGGTTTGGAGGATCAAGCGGAACGGCTGGCGAAAGAAAACAGCTGTCCCTTCGTGGACAACGAGCTGCCCTACGGCCGGGCAGAGTCTGGACACCCGGTCATTGTGAATTACTTTTACCATGAGGAAGTGCGTGGCTCGGAAAACAGCGGGCGACGCAATCCAAAAAAATAATTTGTAAAATAAATGGGTTCTGACATGGAGCTGTGCTTCAATGTCAGAACCTTTTTTAGCACTGTTTACCAATTCAGAAGTTTTCTTATCCCTCTTGGAAGGACTTGTACTCCGTCCATTGCTTTTCGATTTTCCTCGCTCTACAATACAGACGGAACGATTAAATAATTGGACCGTAAGCAAGCTATTTTTGCAAAGACTTCAAATGGAGGAGGTTTATATGGCATCTTTAATTTTACTCATTGTACTGGCGGTATACTGTATTTGGTTGCTGCGGCATATGGCGAAGCGGCGCAAAGAAAAGCATGGAAAATGTGTGGACTGTCCTTATCAGGGGACTGGAATGTGCCGATAAAAGCTGCATTTTGCCCAAACAGAAGAACTCTTTTCCCGAATAGCAGGATATGGGTTCAAACCGTTGACGAGGACGGTTTTCCTGCATATGCTGAAGATACAGTTAAATAATGATTTAATTGTTTGACACAAAATTAATACTCGGAGAGGAGATTTTCAAAATGAAAAAGACTTACAAAATCGATGTGGATTGCGCTAACTGCGCCAACCTGATGGAAGATGCCGCCCGCAAGACCAGCGGCGTACAGAGCGCTACGGTGAACTTTATGACCCTCAAGATGAACGTGGAGTTCGAGGAAGGTCAGGCCCCCAAGACTGTTATGCAGGAGGTTCGCAAAGCCTGCAAGAAGGTGGAACCCGACTGTGAGATCTTTCTGTAAGCAGGCGAAAGGAAATGCCCTGTTGAGCGGCAGCTTGCAGGGCGTTCTTTCTCTTAGACAAATAAACGAATAAGCAATCGTGAAAGGGGTAAAACGAAATGCAGGAGTATATCATCAACGGTCTGCTGATCGTGGTGGCTCTGCTGGCCGTGATCCTTCAGATCATTGGCACGCGGTCCTCCGCCGGTATGACCAAAAAACAAAAAGTGATGTTGTGGCGGATTCTGACTGCTACGGTTCTACTGTTAATTTTGCAGGTCCTGGGCGCAGGCGCATTTGAAGTGTTTGGCGCGGCAGGCCGCTGGATACGTCTGGCTGTGTTCCTGGTGGATTATCTGGTCATTGGCTACGACATTCTGAAAAAAGCCGGAAAAGGTATCCGCAACGGTCAGGTGTTCGATGAGCACTTTTTGATGGCGGTGGCTACGCTGGGGGCTCTGGCACTGGCCGTATATGAAAACGGCGACTATCTGGAGGCCATCGCGGTGATGCTGTTCTACCAGGTGGGCGAATGGTTCCAGTCCTACGCCGTGGGCAAGAGCCGCCGGAACATCAGTGATCTGATGGATATCCGTCCTGATTATGCCAATATCGAACAGGATGGAAAACTGGAACAGGTAGACCCGGACGAAGTGGGTATCGGCACCATTATTGTGGTACAGCCCGGCGAGAAAGTTCCTATTGACGGTACCGTGGTGCAGGGAGAATCCACTCTGAACACTGCCGCTCTCACCGGTGAAAGGTTGCCCCGTGAGGTCAAGACTGGCGATGAGATCATCTCCGGCTGTATCAACATGACAGGTTTGCTCCATATCCAGACCACCAAGGAATTTGGTGAGTCCACTGTCTCCAAGATTCTGAATCTGGTGGAGAACGCCTCCTCCCGGAAGTCCAAGTCGGAGGACTTCATTTCCCGCTTTGCCAAGATCTACACTCCTGCGGTGTGCTATGCCGCGCTGGCGCTGGCTGTATTGCCGCCGCTGGTACGGATGTTTGCCATGGGGCTGGATGCAGGCTGGGAGACCTGGATCTATCGTGCGCTGACCTTCCTCGTTGCCAGTTGCCCCTGCGCTTTGGTCATTTCCATTCCTCTGTCCTTCTTTGCAGGAATTGGCGGAGCCAGTAAGGCGGGTGTTCTGGTGAAGGGGTCCAACTATCTGGAGACCCTGTCACAGGCTAAGATTGTAGTTTTTGACAAGACCGGCACACTGACTCAGGGCGTATTTGAGGTGAATGCGATCCATCACAATGAGATGGAAGAGCACAAGCTGGTGGAATACGCCGCTCTGGCAGAGAGCGCTTCAAGCCATCCCATCAGCAAGAGTTTACAGAAAGCCTATGGCATGGAAATCGACCGTAGCCGTGTAACCGGTATTCAGGAGCTCAGCGGCAACGGAGTGATTGCCACAGTGATGATCATCAGGTCGCGGCAGGAAACGACAAGCTCATGAATCGTTTGGGGGTCCAGGCTATTCCGTGCCATAGTGTGGGGACGATCATTCACATGGCGATTGACGGGAAATATGCCGGACACATTGTTATTTCCGACATCGTGAAGCTTCACTCCAAGGAAGCCATCCAGGCATTAAAGTCGGCTGGGGTTCGCAAGACTGTGATGCTTACTGGTGACGCCAAGAAGGTGGCTGACAGTGTGGCCTCCGCTTTGGAGTTGGATGAGGTTTACAGTGAACTGCTTCCTGCTGACAAGGTGGAGAAGGTGGAGCAGTTGATTCAGAACAAACCAGAGAAAGAAAAACTGGCTTTTGTGGGAGATGGCATCAACGACGCCCCGGTGCTTCGCCGGGCAGACATCGGCATCGCCATGGGTGCCATGGGTTCTGACGCCGCCATTGAGGCTGCTGATGTGGTCCTAATGGATGATGACCCCTTGCAGATCTCCAAAGCAATCAAAATCTCCCGCAAGTGCCTTGGCATCGTTTATCAGAACATCGTGGTGGCCATCGGCGTAAAACTGGTCTGCCTCGTGCTGGTCGCTCTGGGTTTCGCCAATATGTGGCTGGCCGTGTTTGCTGATGTGGGCGTGATGATTATAGCCGTCCTCAACGCTATCCGGGCACTGTTTGTGAAAAATCTTTAAAGTTCAGAAATAAACGAAAACAGAAAGGGAGCCCCCGATGAATGATTCTTGGCCTCGTGAACCGCAAGAGCTGGAACTGGAAAATCTGACACAGTTGTTTAAGATTCTGGGGAACCCTTCCCGTATGAAGGCTTTATTTCAAATTGGTCCCTCAGAAGCATGTGTCAGTGAAGTATCAATCTCTATATGGAGCTTTTGGAAGAGGAAGAACTTTCCGAAAATAGTAGGGAATTTCTGGGAAAAATTAGAGATCAGATGGAGAAAAATGACTTTTTAATGCAGAGCATGGTAAAAATGTCAAGGCTTGAAGCAGGAATTCTTCAGATCCGTAAAGAAAATAAAAAATTTTATGAACAGTCAGGAGGGGAGCTTTCCCAGGCTGCTTCTGGTCGTTATTATATGGATTTTAAGCAAAAAGCTTATGACGAAAAAAGAGCAGGATGCTTTTATAGAAAGTATGGAGCTTGGAAAGCAGCAGACGCTTTTTTTTACAGCTGATCTTGGTGTGTCAGTTCAGATTTTGACAGGTCTTGCAGGGCTGATCACATTGACTGTAGGAATGGGAGTGACTTATTTTCTTTATGAATCTATGAATTTCAGGGAGATTGGGTTTGCAGTACCGTTGCTTCCGCTTTTGTTAGCAGCGTTGCTTAGTCTTTTGGTATGCACTTTAGTGCCGGTGTTTACATGGATGGTTTTGGAAAAGAATGGAAGTATTGTGGAAAGGATTAAGGGAGTAGAATAATTGTTATTGAGCCGCATTTTTACGAAAGGGACATGTCAACTTTGGACTTGGAACTTTCATAGTAAAAATGCGGCTCTTTTGTCATATTAATTAACAACCAATGTTAAACATTTTGCAAATCGCATTAAATAATTCGGTGCAGCTATTGAAATTAAAATACATAGTTTCGACCTCCTTATTTTTTATTTACGTAAGCAACGAGCAAAAGTAATAGTAGCACTTTATTTCAAGAAAATATGGATCAGCTTATTATAAATCCGTCTATAAGGCTGATACCTCATCGGCAGGTCAATCCAGGTCTTTTTGTCTACAATGCTCTTGTAATGAGAAAAGGTTTCGAAGCCTTTCTGACCGTGATAGCTTCCCATACCGCTTTCCCCAAAGCCGCCGAATGGCATTTCGCTGGTGGCGAGGTGAATGATCACGTCATTGATACAGCCACCGCCGAAGCCACATTCAGAGGTGATTTTTTCGCAGATGGCTTTGTCCTGGGCAAAAATGTAAAGAGCCAGAGGATGTGCCATGGAATTTACATTTCGGATTACTTCATCTATGGAATTAAAGGTAAGGACAGGCATTACCGGACCGAAAATTTCTTCCTGCATTACGGCATCTTCGAAGGTTACCTGATCCATGACGGTAGGTTCAATCTGTAAAGTTTCGGGACGGGCATTTCCGCCGCAGATGATTTTCGCAGGATCGATCAGGTTCTGAATGCGGTTGAAATGCTTTTCGTTGATGATCTTTCCGTAATTTTTGTTATCCAGAGGTGATTTGCCAAACTGCTTACGAATCTGTTTCTGAATCTGCTTCAGAAGCTCATCTTTCACTTCACTGTGACAGTAAATGTAGTCAGGGGCTACGCAGGTTTGTCCACAGTTCAGATATTTTCCAAATACAATACGTTTGGCGGCAAGCTTGATATTTGCAGATTTATCTACAATGCAGGGGCTTTTTCCCCCAAGCTCCAGGGTAACAGGAGTGAGGTGTTCGCTGGCATGGCGCATAACCTCTTTTCCCACAGCCTGGCTGCCGGTGAAAAAGATGTAGTCAAAGTGCTCCTGGAGAAGGCAGGAGTTTTCCTGGCGTCCACCCATAACAACGGCTACATATTCTTCCGGAAAACATTCGCGGACGATTTCGCAGATGATATTGCTGGTGGCAGGAGAGTAGGCACTGGGTTTTAATACTGCAGTGTTTCCGGCGGCGATGGCGTCTACTAGTGGATCAAAGGTGAGAAGAAAGGGATAGTTCCATGGACTCATGATCAGGGTGACACCGTATGGGGACGGCTTCATGTAACTTCTGGAATGGAACTGGGCAAGTGGTGTGTGCACTGTTTTTTCTTTGGAAAGAGAGCGGATGTGCTTCAGCATATAGGTAATCTCGCTGAGAACGAGACCGGATTCGCACATATAGCTCTCGAAGCTGCTTTTTCCAAGGTCTGACTTCAGGGCAGCATTGATCTGCTCCTGGTGGGACTGGATGGAGGTTTGCAGCCGTTTTAAGGCAGTGATGCGAAAGTCAATATTTAAGGTAGCGCCTGTATAAAAATAGTTCCGCTGCTTGCGGATGATTTCCTGGATTGCTTCCTGGGTCATGGGAAAGTCCTTTCTGAGTATTTATAATTTATTTGATGATACCAGTGTCAAAAGGTCAAAAAGCTGTTCGTGCTTGCACGATAAGGCTTTTGAGCTTGGGACACGCCAAATATGAGAAAGTAGCGATTTACGCAGTAAATCAGCGGATTTCGAATATTTGGAGGATTGCGGGAGCAGCGTAGCTGCGTAGCAATCCGGGTATCAAATGAGTGTCAAAAGACCTTTTGACACTCATTTAAATTGAGATTAATTCATGCAATGTCATAAAGGTGACAATATGGCATTTTACCAGCTTTTTATTGCACTGTGTTTTCTTTAGCCGGCATCAACATATAATAAAATTTTTTCAGCTCCTGCGCATCCATCAGTACCGGTACCGGATACAGCGGATTCGCCTCTTTGTCCGCATAATGGGATAGCTTCGGAATGTCTTCTTCTTGGATTTCCGGGATGGTATCGCCGATTCCGAAGCGGGCCTTCATGTCTTTGACCGCCTGGATAAAGTTTAATGCGGCTTCTTCTTCCGGTGTTTCTTTGGAGGCAACACCGGCGGCAACAGCAAGGGCTGCCAGCTTCTTATAAATCGTTTTTCCGTAAACTTCCAGAACATAAGGGAGAAGTACAGCGTTGGCAAGTCCATGTGGAACATTGTATTGCCCTCCCAGAGAATGGGCAACTGCATGTACATAGCCTACATAGGATTTTGTAAAAGCGCAGCCAGCGAAATAAGAGGCGCGGAGCATATTTCGGCGCGCTTCTTTATTGCTTCCGTCGGTGTAAGCAGTGTCCAGATTTTCGAAAATCAGCTGCACTGCATCCCGGGCATTTTTACGGGTGCCTGGTGTAGTGGAATTACCAATATAAGCTTCCACTGCGTGGGTGAGTGCGTCCATACCTGTAGTAGCGGTGATGAATGGTGGAAGGCTTAATGTGACCTTGGGGTCAAGCACAGCGTATCGGGGAATCAGCGGGAAGTCATTGATGGCATATTTATGCCGGGTTTCGGCGTCCACGATTACCGCTGCCAGTGTAGTTTCGCTTCCGGTTCCTGCAGTGGTTGGAACGGCGATAAGAAGTGGAAGCTTTTTGTGCACTTTCAGGATTCCTTTCATCTTTGCAAGAGACTGATGAGGTTTGGCGACTCTGGCACCTACTGCCTTGGCGCAGTCCATACTGGAGCCTCCGCCGAAGCCTATAATGGCCTGACAGTTATTTTCATGATAAAGTTCAAGTGCCTCAGCCACATTCACAGTGGTAGGATTTGCTACTGTTTTGTCATAAAGGATATAGGGAATGCTGCTGTCTGTCAACACTTTTTCAAGGCGGTCTGTAAGACCAAGCTTATGGATTCCTGCATCTGTAATAATCAGCACATTTTTACTTTTTTTCTTTTTCAGCACATCGGGAACGGCTTTCAGACTGCTGATGATCTCAGGATTTCGGTATGGCAGGAATGGAAGGGCAAATTTGAATACATTCTGAAAAATCCGACAGTATATTTTTTTTAAGGGATTCATATGGAAGTTCTCACTTTCTGTTGATACACGCTCTAAAATATAACGTTGCACCAATCGGTTCTATTGTGTAATTGTTCAGTACCTTCACAGCTACATGCTTTGTGGAATAATTACTTTATTATTGTACTTTTTTTATCACGTATGAATTATACCATGTTATCAAATATTGTAAAGATAAAACAATTTTATTATAAAACAAATTGCAACATATATCTTGCAGAAAGTCTTTTTCAAACATGCTCTGGCCCGAACCCCTATCCATGAATTCAATCAAGCAGGCATGTTTTATTCATTGCTGCTGTCCGGGACTTGCATAGTAAAAACACCTGGCGGAACATTGCCAGTGGACAGTAACCATAAGGTGATTTATTGAAAATAATGAAATAAACACCTGTGTCTCGACTGGCGCCTTCTGTTGTGATATACTGAAACAAGAGATTTTTACAACAGGAGGCGTTTTCGTGGGTGAACAGTCAGAGAAAATAAAGAAAAATATTTGTATGGGGCTGCTGGCTCATGTAGATGCAGGAAAAACTACATTGTCAGAAGCACTTTTATATTTAAGCGGCAAGATACGAAAGCTTGGAAGAGTGGATCACAAGGATGCATATCTGGATACCTCTCCCCTTGAGCGCGAGCGGGGAATCACGATTTTTTCCAAGCAGGCAGTGCTGGAATTCCCGGAAACAAGAGTTACCATTCTGGATACGCCTGGGCATGTGGATTTTTCTGCAGAGATGGAACGTACCTTGCAGGTTCTGGACTATGCAGTGCTTTTGATTAACGGTGCAGATGGTGTGCAGGGACATACGGTGACTTTATGGAAATTGCTTGAGCGGTACCAGATCCCCACATTTATTTTTGTGAACAAAATGGATCAGGAGGGAACAGACCACGACGCACTTTTGACCGAATTGAAAAAAAGGCTGAATAAGAACTGCATGGATTTTTCAGAAAATGAAAATGCTGATGGAGATTTGAAAACGGAATTACCGGCTGGTGAAAAAGAACAGCAGAATTTGATGGAAAATAAATTTTCAGAAGAATTTCTGGAGAGCCTTGCCATGTGTGACGAGAAACTGCTGGAAAAATATCTGGAAACAGGAGAAGTATCCAGGAGAGAGATTACCGGTCTGATCGCAGATCGAAAGGTTTTTCCATGCTATTTTGGCTCTGCACTGAGAATGGAAGGGGTGGAGAAGCTGATCCACGGACTGGACAGGTACACCAGATGTCCGGTATATCCTGAGGCTTTTGGTGCGAAGGTTTATAAGATCGCCAGAGACGATCAGGGAAACCGTCTTTCCTATATGAAGATTACAGGCGGGACACTGAAGGTAAAAGAACTTCTTATTACCAGCAAGGGAAATGTGGCAGCAGGAGAGGAAGTATGGGAGGAAAAGGCTGACCAGATCCGGATTTACTCCGGCGCCAGATTTGAATTGGTGAAAGAAGTGCCCGCGGGAACCGTGTGCGCAGTGACAGGTCTTTCCCATACTTTTCCAGGACAGGGACTTGGCGTGACGGAGAACTCCAATATGCCAGTACTGGAGCCGGTACTGAACTATCAGATCATTTTGCCGGAAGGCTGCGATGTGCACCAGATGCTGAAGAAATTGAGAGAACTGGAAGAAGAAGATCCCCAGCTTCATATTGTATGGGACGAGCAGCTGGGAGAAATCCACGCCATGCTCATGGGAGACGTGCAGATCGAGATCCTGAAAAGGCTGATCTGGGAGCGGTTCCATGTGGCTGTGGATTTTGGAACGGGAAATATTGTATATAAAGAGACCATTGCGGCACCTGTGAAGGTGTGGGACATTTTGAGCCTTTGCGCCATTATGCGGAAGTTCATCTTCTTCTGGAACCAGGGGAGCAAGGAAGCGGAATGCAGTTTTTTACCGCCTGCAGTGAGGATGTGCTGGACCGGAACTGGCAGAGACTGATTCTCACCCATCTGGAAGAAAAGGAACACAGAGGAGTGCTGACTGGTGCACCGATCACAGATATGCAGATTACCCTGCTTACCGGACGGGCCCACCAGAAACACACGGAAGGCGGAGATTTCCGTCAGGCTACTTATCGGGCTATCCGTCAGGGACTTAAGAAAGCACAGAATGTTCTGCTGGAGCCTTACTATGAATTTCGGCTGGAAGTGCCGGTGGAGGTTGTTGGCCGTGCAATGAATGATATCCAGAAAATGCAGGGAACTCTTCTTCCTATGGAGACAGAGGAAAACACCGCTATTTTGAAGGGAAAAGCGCCTGTTTCGACTATGCGCGATTACCAGAAAGAAGTAGTTTCTTATACAAGGGGAATGGGAAGGCTGTTCTGCAGTTTAAAAGGATATGAGCCTTGTAAAAATCAAGATGAGATCGTGGAACAGATTGGCTACGATTCTGAGCGGGATCTGGATAATCCTACCGGGTCTGTATTTTGTGCCCATGGAGCTGGATTTGTGGTGCCATGGTATGAAGTGGAAGAGTATATGCACCTGGATACTGGGATTATGGCAGAGTTTGAGGATGATCTCAGTGAGGAAGACTGGGAGGATGCTGCATCAGGTTCTGGAAATCCTGCAAGTGGAGACGGTACTGCTCAAAGTGCCAGAAATTCAGCACGCAGTGGAGTTGGCAGTACAGGAACTGCCGGAAATACATCTGGAAGTGGAAGCCGTGCGGGAAGTGGTTATCAGCCGCCGGAATCTGCCTACCGTGGAAGCTATGAGGATGACAAAGAACTTCAGGCCATTTTTGAGCGTACCTTTGGTCCGGTGAAAAGAGACCGTGTGTCTTCTTATAAAAAAGTGGTAAGTGCCCTATCTTATTCTGGCAGCAGTTCTTCTGCAAAAAAAGACCAGGAAGAATACCTTCTTGTGGATGGTTACAACATTATTTTTGCCTGGCCGGAGCTGAAAGAACTGGCAGATGCGGATGTCCGTGCAGCACAGACGAAGCTGATGGATATTTTAAGTAATTATCAGGGATATAAGAAATGTACTTTGATTCTTGTATTTGATGCCTACAAGGTGGAGGGACACCAGGAGGAAGTGCTTACTTATCACAATATTCATGTGGTTTATACAAAAGAAGCGGAGACTGCCGATCAATATATTGAAAAAACAGTCCACAAAATCGGCAGACAGCATCAGGTAACGGTTGCTACTTCAGACGGACTGGAACAGATTATCATTATGGGGCAGGGCGCCAGTCGTATTTCCGCAAGAGGTCTGAAAGAAGAAATCGAAGAGACCAGAAAGCAGCTCCGCCAGGAATGGCATCAGCACCGCCAGTCCAGTCATACCTATCTTTTTGATCATGCAGATGCTGAGACTGCGAAGCTGATGGAAGAAGTCCGACTGGGGAAAAAGAAATTATAGGGTTTCTGTTCATGGAGTGAACAATAGAATTATTGGAATTAATGTTTTCCATTGGCAATTTGACAAACTCTTTGCCATCTGTTAAGGTGGTGTGCAAAGTGGTGTTGCAGCTATAAAGGAGATGTATAAAAATGAGAGAGAAGCTCACCAAAAAAGACGTAGAGAAAATTGAACAGGAGATTGAGCACCGTAAGCTGGTTGTCCGCAAAGAGGCAATTGAGGCAGTAAAGGAAGCACGTGCCCAGGGCGATTTAAGTGAGAATTTTGAATACTACGCTGCCAAGCGTCATAAGAACCAGAACGAGAGTCGCATCCGCTATCTGGAGAATATGTTAAAAACAGCAACCATCGTTTCTGATAAATCCTGCAGTGACGAGGTTGGAATGGATGACATTGTAGAAGTTTATTTTGAGGAAGATGACGAGGTTGAGAAATATAAGCTTGTTACTTCCATCCGGGGAAATTCCATGGAGAACAGAATCAGTATTGACTCTCCGATTGGCATGGCACTGAAAGGTCATAAGATTGGCGACAGAGTGGAAGTAAAGGTAAATGATAGTTACAGTTACTTTCTGGAAATCCGCTCCATCGATAAAACCCATTCAGAGGAAGAGGAAATCCGAGGATTTTAAAAGTATTAGAGTGTGTAACAGTGAAGATACTGAATCATTACACGTATTATAAAAAATCCCTCATGAGATATGCAGTGATAATTGTAAAATTATTCTTCATGTTTCCTGTGGGATTTTTTGAATGTAAAATTTGGAAAACACAGCAAAATCAACTATCAAACAAAGATTTTACATTTTCAACAGCCTGGCTTTACATTTTTCCTGTATAAGAAAATCCAAGATTGTAAAGTATTTTACATATATTTAACATTCTTCTCACCCGAAATTTTACATAGCCCACTTATATTGGTTTTGTAAACAAAAGAAATTAAGAACCCAATAAACTTTTAAAAGGATAAAAAGGAGAGGAAACGTAATGGATTTTTTTAGCATTCTGACATTGGTCGGCGGACTGGCGATGTTCCTTTATGGAATGCAGGTAATGGGAGACGGTCTGGAAAAGCTTTCCGGCGGTAAACTGGAAAAGATTCTGGAAAATCTTTCATCTAACCGTGTGAAAGCAGTTTTGGTTGGTGCAGCAGTTACTGCAATCATTCAGTCTTCATCGGCAACCACAGTTATGGTAGTCGGCTTCGTAAACTCGGGAATCATGCATCTGTCTCAGGCTGTTGGCTTTATTATGGGCGCAAATATCGGTACTACTGTTACCGCATGGATCCTCAGCCTGGCAGGAATTGAAAGCTCCAATTTCTTTGTAAGACTTTTGAACCCAAACTCATTTTCACCGATTCTGGCATTGATCGGAGTTGTTTTTATTGTCTTCCTTCATGATGAAAAGAAGAAAGATATTGGAAACATTCTGGTTGGTTTCGCAGTGCTGATGTTCGGTATGAATACCATGAGCGGTGCCGTAAAACCTCTGGCAGAGGTACCGGAATTTACAAACATCCTTCTGAAGTTCTCCAACCCTGTTTTAGGTGTGCTGGCCGGTGCACTTCTGACTGCTGTTATTCAGTCTTCATCAGCTTCTGTTGGTATTCTCCAGGCGCTTTGTGTAACTGGTGCAGTCCGTTACGGAGCAGCGCTTCCGATTATCATGGGACAGAATATTGGAACCTGTATTACAGCAATGCTTTCTTCAATCGGTGCTACTAAGAATGCAAAACGTGCAGCAATCGTTCATCTGTACTTCAATATTGTAGGAACTGTTACATTTATGGTTGTATTCTATGTGCTGAATGGATTTTTACATTTCTCTTTCATTGAAGAAGTGGCAGGTCCTGCCGGCATCGCAGTGATCCACAGTGCCTTTAACATCATTGCAACACTTGTACTTCTTCCATTTGGAGATATGCTTGTAAAAATGGCATGTGCAACTGTCCGTGATACAAAAGAGGAGAAAGTTATTTCCGCAGAAGATCAGGAGTTTATGATCCTGGAATCCCGTTTTCTCAGTAATCCTGGTATTGCTATTGAGCAGAGCAAAACAGCTGCCAGGAAAATGGCAGAGCAGTCCAAAACCGCTTTGAACCTTTCTTTTGGCTTGCTGGATGATTTCCAGGAGGAGACAGCTTTCCGTGTGGAAAAGATTGAAGCAAAGGTTGACCGCTATGAGGACGAACTGGGAACCTATCTGATCAAGTTGAATCAGAAAGATCTTTCTCTGGAAGACAGCCACAGCTTGTCCATTATGCTTCACTGTATCGGAGATTTTGAACGTATTTCCGACCACGCCCTTAGCATTATGAAATCTGCAAAGGAAATTTCAGAAAAAAATGCCTGCTTTTCAGACAAGGCAGTGCAGGAACTTCACATTATGGAAAAAGCCGTGTCGGATATTGTGGAAAAAGCGTATAGCGTTTTTGCAAACCAGGACATGAGAGCAGCCGAAGAAATTGAGCCTCTGGAAGAAGTGATCGATGAGCTAAGCCGTGAGCTGAAAAGACGCCATGTAAATCGTCTTCGTGCCGGAGAATGTACAATAGAGATGGGATTTGTGCTTTCTGACATTACAACCAGCCTGGAGAGAATCGCAGATCATTGTTCCAATATCGGAGTCTGTGTGACTCAGGTGCATGAGGATCTTTATGATACCCACAGTCACCTTGACACTGTAAAAAATGCACCGGGAGAACATTTCCATCACGAACTGGAGGTTGCCCGTGTGAACTATATGCTTCCGTAACCGGGAGAGTAGATGTTGCCAGTTGCTGCTCTGGAAAAATTCCTGTGAGAATCATTTCCGGAGGCAGCGACTGGTAATATAATTTTTGCGGCGCGAAAACATGCGAATGCATGATTTCTGTTCATCGCGAAGCGTGTTACTGGTCAGGTCGTGAACGGTAACCTGTTTTCCTGCTTTTTACCGTGACTTTACAGTTGTGCACTTGTATAAGGGGAAAAAAGTAAGTATACTAAGAAATAATGATGATTTACAGGTAATGTAAAAAATAGGTAAGACATGGGAGGAGAATACTAAAAAATGATTTTTTGTGTTGAAGATGATAACAACATCCGTGATCTTTTAGTATATACATTAGAGACGACCGGATTTCATGCAAGAGGGTTAGAAGACTCCCAGGAATTGTGGAAAGCCCTTGCAGAGGAGGAACCAGAGCTGATTCTTCTTGATATTATGCTTCCGGGAGAGGATGGATATTCCATTCTGGAAAAACTGAAGAAATCCTCTGGAACAAGAGATATTCCAATCATTATGGTAACTGCCAAGGAAGCAGAATTTGATAAGGTCCGTGCCCTGGAAGCCGGTGCAGACGATTACATCACCAAGCCATTTGGCATGATGGAATTTATTGCAAGGGTAAAGGCGGTGCTTCGCCGCAGCAGCCGCCACGGAGATGACAGGGAGCTTCGATGTGAGGAACTGAGCATTTTTCCGGGACGTCATCAGGTTTACTGTGGCAATCAGCAGGTAGAGCTGACAAGGAAGGAATTTGAGCTTCTTCTTTATCTGATGGAAAATAGAGGAATCGTTATGACACGTGACCAGATACTGTGTCATATATGGGGCTATGATTTTGACGGAGAGACCAGAACTGTGGATGTGCATGTGCGGACACTTAGGCAGAAGCTGGGAGAAACCGGCAGACTGGTGGAAACTGTCCGTGGCGTAGGATACCGAATGGCGGATAAGGGAGGCAGTCAGGGATGAAAAAGAAAATCCTCAGCCACACCGGTTTTATGATTGTTCTTACAGCAATTCTTACCTTCATAGCAGCCAGCTTTTTAATGTACGAAAAGTTTGATGATGTTATGAAGAGGACTGTCAGAGATGAAACGGAATACGTAAAAGCAGGAATGGAGAAAGCAGGAGATGACTATTTAAGCAAGCGTGTGGGAGATAATACAGGAACGCGAATTACTTTGACGGATGAGAATGGAAAGGTTCTCTATGACAGTGAGGCAGATGCTTCCAAACTTCCCAATCACAGCAATCGTCCTGAATTTGTCCAGGCCATGGAAGAAGGCCATGGGGAAGTAGTACGCTATTCGGAAACCCTTGCACAGCAGACCTTTTATTATGCAGTGAAGCTGGATGATGGGAAAATTCTTCGTCTGGCAAAAACCACAGACAGTGTTTTTCATACATTAATGGGCAGTCTTATCTGGCTTGGACTTTTGATGATCGTAATCATCCTGATAGAAATCATTTTGGTACAGAGGCAGACAAAAAAGCTGATCAGACCCATAAACAGCCTGGATCTGGAGCATCCTCTTGATAATGTGTGTTATGAGGAACTTAAGCCCCTTCTTACCCGTGTAGACCAGCAGAACCTGCAGATTGCATGTCAGCTTGAAGAACTGAAAAAAACGGAGGCTGTGCGAAGAGAGTTTTCTGCAAATGTTTCCCATGAGCTGAAAACCCCGCTGATGTCGATTTCCGGTTATGCAGAGCTGATGATGAATGGAATGGTGCGTCCGGAAAATATTGCGGATTTTTCAGGGAGAATTTACAAAGAAGCCAATCGTCTTGGTAATCTGGTGGCAGATATTATCCAGCTGTCCCGGCTGGATGAACAGCAGGATGAAGTGGTTTCCATGGAAAGTGTGGAACTGAATGAGCTTGCAGAAGATGTAGTAAACAATCTCCAGGATCAGGCCCAGAAGAAGAATATTTCCCTGAGATATTACGGTCATCCGGTTACAATTCAGGGAGTGCGTCATGTGCTTTATGAAATGCTGTACAATATAGCGGACAATGCGGTTCGTTATACGAATCCAGGTGGACATATTTATATTTACGTAGGAAAAAACAGAGAGGGAAAAGCTTATTACCGTGTGGAGGATGACGGAATCGGAATACCGAAATCTGAACAAAAAAGAATATTCGAAAGATTTTACCGTGTTGACAAAAGTCATTCACGTCAGACCGGAGGCACCGGTCTTGGACTGTCCATTGTAAACATGGGGCGACCTTGCATCATGCTCAGATTCACGTGGACAGTGATCTTGGAAAAGGTACAAAAATGGAGCTGCGTTTCTAAGCAGCTCCATTTTTGTATAAACATAAATTTAACCGAATCAAGTAAGTCCTCTTGACAAATTACAGCTCACTCAGTGCATCCTCATCTGCTACGATAATTGCATTGGGATGGAACTGAAGGATGGAAGCCGGGCACTGTGGGGTAACAGGTCCTTTGATCGCAGCGGCGAGAGCCTTGGCTTTGTTCTTGCCGTTAGCTACAAGAAGAATGGTCTTTGCGCTCATAATATTGCCGGTTCCCATAGAAATTGCCTTGCGCGGTACATCCTCCTCGCTTGCAAAAAAGCGCTTATTCGCCTGGATGGTAGCCTCTGTGAGATCTACACAGTGTGTGCCAGCCTGGAAATGATCGTCTGGTTCATTAAATCCAATGTGGCCATTAGGTCCTATTCCAAGAAGCTGAAGGTCTGCAGCTCCTATATTCTTAAGCAGTGTATTGTAAGCTTCGCAGCAGGCCTCTGTATCCGGATTGGTTCCGTCTGGAACATAGGTATTCTTAATATCTATATTGACTCTGCTGAACAGGTTCTTGTTCATGAAGTAACGGTAGCTCTGGTCATTGGATCCGTCCAGTCCTACATATTCGTCCAGGTTCACAGATTTTACATGGGAAAAATCCAGTATTCCCTCTTCATACATAGCAGCCAGCTGATCGTAGGTACCTACCGGGGAAGAACCGGTAGCAAGTCCAAGGATACAATCCGGTTTGGACAAAATAACACCGGCGATAATGGTAGCTGCAGTACGGCTCAGCTCTTCATAATTCTTAACTTTAATTACTTTCATTTTACCTCTCCTTCTTTGTCAATAAGTGAGTATGATCACTTTAACAAGGTGCAAAAAAATAACGGCATTATCAGAATGCTGTCATATAAAAACCCTGCCCTTGTTCTTTCAGACAATAACAGTATACCCTATATTTAGGTGAAATGCTATAAATATTTCTGCTTTTTATTGCTTTTTTTGGTGAAAACTGATTGCAAGTTTCGAAAGCTTTTCCTATAATGAATTTATAATATAGAAATTTACCCTGGGGATAAATAAAATGAAAAAAAACTACACTCTGAAAAGGGAACTTACATTTCTGATGATACTGACCTCTGTATGTACTTTACTGTCTGTATGTGCAGCTGTTTTCTATGTCTTTTTCTCTTTCTTCTTTCAGAAAACACAGGAAGATATTGAATATGTACTTCGATATACCAGTCAGCAGTATGAGGCTCATATGCAGTTTATTGAGGATAGTGTGATCGCCATACGTCATAATACGGTACTGGATGACTTTTTTCAGAAAGAAGAATACGACCTGGAGGAAATAGAACCACAGCTTTCTTACAGCATGGAGCTTTTTTCAGAGCGGAATATGGTGGAACGCCAGCTTCCTTTTGTTACTGGAATTTATCTGTTTAATAATGGGAATGAATGTATTTATGAGCACTATTATGCCACCACACTGGCTGCCGGGAGAGAACAGAAGCGAAAATACGAAAACATGCAGCAGGAATTTAAAAGTACCAGTGACCAGTACGCCTGTTTGTCTGATAAAGATGAATTAAATATTTTTTTTAGAATTTATGATGAAAATATGAGGGAAAAAGGAATCGGAATCGTGCAGATCAGTCAGAGTGCAGTAGCGAAAGTTCTGGAAACGGTACAGCTGTATCATAATGGAGGATGGGCTGTCCTGGATAAAAACGATCAGCTGCTTGCCTCAGAAGGAGCTCAGGAGCTGGTGAAAAAGCTGCAGACTTCTGAGAATTCATGGAATGGAACAAAAGACCTGGCAGGTACGAAGGTGATTGGTTATGGAAATCTCTGTGGATTTGGAGTACGTACAGTGATCTCAGTAGGGTATGGGAATATTTTTTCTATTTTGAAGCCCACTCTTTTTATCGTTCTTGTGGGTCTTATTGTGGTACTGGGAATTGCATTTCTGGTTTCATATGCTATCAGCTACCGTTTCACCAAACCGGTTACCAGGATGATCCAAAGCATACAGGCTTTTGGAAAACCGGATCTGAATGCCAGAATGGAAGATTCCTCTATTCAGGAATTTCATGACATGGGAATCGTGTTTAATGAGATGGCAGACAGGATCGAATATCTGATTACTCAGGTTTATGAAAAAGAAATTGTGGCAGCCCGGTCTCAGGTAAAATATCTGCAGTCCCAGATAAATCCGCATTTCCAGTTTAATATTCTGGCCATGCTGAGTCTGAAAGCGAAAATGGCTGGAAACGAAGAAGTTTACGATGGACTGAATGCTTTTTCCAGACTGATGCAGGGTAAGATATTCCGGGAAAAAGAGATTAAGATAAAGGTAAAAGAGGAACTGGAAATAGTTCAGTTTTATTTATATCTGCAGAAAAGCCGTTACCAGGATAAACTGTCTTATGAGGTGAAGCTTGAAGATGAAAAAATCGGCGAAGATCTGATTCCCCGTCTTCTTATTGAGCCACTGGTGGAAAATGCAGTTTCGCATGGTTTGGAACCAAAGCGTGGAAAAGGAAATCTGCAGGTCCTTTTATATGAAAGGGAAATGCTCTACATCTGGGTAAAAGATGATGGAGTAGGCGTTTGTCGGAATCAGACGAAGGCAGAGGAAAATAAAGAAAAAACTCCTCATACCCATGTGGGCTGGGAAAATACAAAGAAAATGCTCCGGATCCTGTATGGAGATTATTACAAGTTTCAGGTCTGGAGCGAACCGGGAAAGGGAACGGAAATAGAAATTGCAGTTCCAATTGAAAGAGGTGGAAATTATGTGGAAAGTGATAGCAGCCGATGATGAAGGATACATCAGAGAGGCTTTGCAGAAACTGATAAATTGGGAAAAAATGGACTGTTCTTTGGAGAGCGTAGTCAGTGATGGACAGGAACTATTGGAGAAGATCCGGGGAGAAATGCCGGACATTGTGATCACAGATATACAGATGCCTGGTGTTGACGGATTAGAAGTATGTAAATATGTATACGAAACCTGCCCGGAAACCCAGGTGATCATCCTTACCGCATATTCAGATTTTGAGTATGCCAAACGTGCCATTAAATACAGTGTATGTGAGTATGTGCTTAAGATTTCCATTATAGACGAACTTCCACTGGCAGTGGAAAAAGCAATTGGAAAGCTATCCAGACTGAAAAAGGAGATCGAAATCCAGGAGCATACGAAGGCAGAAGAACCGGAATCACTGCTTGATCAGATTGAACAGTATCTGGAAGAAAATTTTCGCAAAAAGATCACGCTGGATGATATTGCAGATACCCTGCATGTGAACCGCAGCTATCTCAGCCGTTATTATAAGAATAAAACAGGTGTGAATCTGTTTGATGAGATTTTAATGAAAAGGGTGGAAAAGGCAAAAGAATATCTGCAGAATACAGAGATGAAGACTTATGAGATTTCAGAAGCGGTAGGAGTGGAAGATGCTGGTTATTTCTCAAAAATGTTTAAAAAGATAACCGGGGTATCACCAAAAGAATTCAGGAAAAGAGAACAACATGAAGAGAAAAATTAGAGGCCTTTTCTTTAGTATCGGAATAGCAGGGAGTCTGATCCTTGGAGGCTGCGGGAAAGAAGAAAAAGAGCCTGTAACTATCACAATGATTCATGCATGGGGTGGAACAGGTGAAGATCATGTAGCTATGAGGGATATTTACGATGGATTTCAGAAGGAGAATCCGGACATTGAGGTGCAGCTGATCTCCATGCCAGGAAGAAAGGAAATGCTGCGTAAGGTGGAGGACATGATCATGGTGGGAGATATGCCGGATGTGATTACCTTCAGCGGTATGGGACAGAATACAACCTATGATTTTATTGTAGAAAATGATATGGCGCTGGATATTATGCCCTATGTGAAAAAAGATGAAGAGTTTGCCTCCAATATTTCCCAGACCAATCTGAACTATTGGACCACAGAAGAAGGGGAGCTGTTTACAGTGTCAGATGTTTTGTCCTTAAGTGGTGGTTATTGGTATAATGAAGATATTCTGCACGCAGCTGGCGTAAAGGAAATTCCCAGGACCTGGGATGCTTTTCGCGGTATGTGCTACAAAATCTGGAAATGGTCGGAACGTGAGAATAATGAAATTGCTTCGCTTCAGACATCTCCGGAGGGCTATCTTTATTTTATGGATCATATGCTTCTGGAAGAAGGTACAGAAAAGGACAGAAACGATATCGGTACAATTTCAGAGGTATTGAAACGGCTGCAGGAAATTTATGTATATTCCACCTCCGAAAATGCAGAATACAGTTATTTGGATGAGACCAGATTGTTCAATGAAGGAAAGCTTGTCATATATGTGAATGGCGTATGGGGCGCTTCCATGATTTCCGAAAACATTAATGCCAAGTATGCACTGCTTCCAACTACATCCGGGAAGAAGCTGTCTTGCGAATCTGCCTGTTTTGGTTATGTGCTTGGAAAAAGTGGAAACGAACAGAAAGAGGAGGCTTCCATCCGGTTCCTGAAATATATGCTAAGCAAGAAGGTGCAGACGCGGATTTTGGAGGAAACAGAGCAGATTCCGGCGAATAAGCAGGTAGTTCTGGATTCTTACGAGAAGGAAATGCCGCGGCTGTTTCAGGCTGCTTCCCTGGTATTAAGTGCAGAGGATAAAATTGAAGTTCCGGATAATCTGTGGACTTATGAACAGAAAGCCTATTTTACAGAAAACATTTTCAGAGAGCTTACCGGTAAAATTTCACCGGAAGCTTTTACCCGGCAGCTGGGTGAAATGAAAATAGATAAATAGGGAAAATAAAGATAAGGAAAATATTGCCGTCAGGTAAATATTTTCCTTATTTTTATTGTGAAAATGTCAATAAATACCTGTAAATTGCAAACGGGATTCATTCAAAAATACCAAAAACAAGGGTAAAATAAGGACAGTTAAAGCAAAGACGTATAATTTATGAAGGAGGATTTTTGTAATGAAGAAAAAATGGTAAGTGTTTTACTGGCAGCAGCAATGGGGACTACTGCACTGGTTGGATTTGGAACGACTGCTTATGCAGATGATGATGTTCTGGAATTTTACCATGGATATTACCAGGATGAGAGCGAGTGGGCTGCAGCTCAGGTTATGAGGGATATCTATGATGAGTTCGCAAAGGAACATGCTGATGGATCAGTTACATTCAAACCAATCGCTGTAGAAAACAGAGATGACATTGTAAGTGCACAGGTTGCTGGCGGTTCCTTCCCGGATCTGGTAGATGTAGGCGGTGGCGGAGTTCCGCAGGCAGCACTTTCCCAGGATCTGGTATACGATCTGAAACCGTATATCGATGAAAATGGTCTGCAGGATGCAGTTGGTCTTAACTATACACAGCATGATATGGATGGTCATATTTATGCAGTGCATGATCAGATTGAGAGCCGTGGCTTATGGTATAATTCCGATATTTTTGAAAAAGCCGGAATTACAGAGGAGGCGTTTGCAGACTGGGATTCTTTTGGAGAAGCAATGGAAAAAATCCGTGCTCTGGACGAGGATGTGTACGGATATATTGCAGGACAGGGCTCCAGCTATATTGTAAACACAGTTATGGCTTCTACAGATGAAGGAAAGAAAATGCTGGAATCTGAGCTGACAGAGGACACCATCAATTCAGAGGAATTTGCAGCTGCATTTAAGACTGCTGCAAATCTGGATCAGGCAAATGGTTCTGAGCATACTACAGATGATAACGGAAATCTTATGGCAGAATTTAATACAAATGGTAAGGCTGGTGTTCTTTTCAATGGTGTATGGAATGCAAGTGGAATTGATGCATCTTTAACAGATGCCATTGAGCCTGCTTTATTCCCTGGAAATATTGCAATCGCTTCTGCAGGCGGCGGACTTGCTGTGGCAAATAACATGAGTGATGAGAAAACAGAGCTGGCACTTGAGTTTATCAAATATATGACAAGTGCTGAGGTTCAAGAAAAAATCTTCACTGGCGTACAGGCAAATCCATGTAACACAACAGTTGATTTGAACGCACTTGCAGAAGAGAGTGATGATGCAGCTACAAGAAAGCTTGCACAGGCTTGTTCTCAGGTAAATGAAGCTGATACTGTAGTGATTGACATGAACTATACCTGGGGATCTGACGTGGACAAAGCTATCATCAATGCATTGATGGAGTGTGCGGTATCAGGAACAGATATTGATGCAAGATTTGCAGCACTTCAGACAGAGCTGATCGCGTTGGTGGCTTAAAGCACACAGCTGTGATGAACAGAAACTATGAATGAAATAGAAGAGGGAGGGGAGAAATCTCTTCCCTTTTTGGAGGTATGAATTTGGAAAATCAGAATGCTGCGAAAAAAAGAAAGAATAAGCTGGGTACGCGGAGAAAAGGATTTATTATAGCGTTTCTTGCGCCTACCCTGATCGCATTTTGCGTATTTTATCTGTATCCCATTATTACGGTGTTTATCACTTCTTTCTGCAAATGGGATTATACCAATATTACTAGTCCGGAGTTTTTCGGCTGGAGCAATTTGTGGGATAATTATGATTATATTTTTAACAAGTATCCATTTTTCTGGGAAGCACTGAAAAATTCAACTACCTGGGCCATTCTTGGAGCAGTGGTACAGATTCCCATTGCTGCTTTGATCGCTCTGGCCCTGTCCAGAAAGGTAAAAGGTATTAAATTTGTACGAAATGTTTATATTATTCCGAATATGATCTCAACTGCCGCTATGGGCATTGTATTTTTACAGTTGTACAACCCTTCTTATGGAATTATCAACCCGATCATTCGTCTTTTCAACAAAGAGTTCAGGGATAATATCCTACTTCTGAAAGGACCGGCTTTTGTGGCCATGACCTGTGCCTATATTTTCTTTACAGGAACTACAACTTTAATGATTTTGGGGAATATTATGGCAGTGCCGGAAGAGGTAAGAGAAGCAGCTATGCTGGATGGGGCAAGCGGTCTGAGACAGGACTGGTATATTACAATCCCTATGATCAAAGGAACTTTAAAAACAGTATCCGTTCTTGCTGCAACCTCCGGCTTCCTTCTTTATAACGAGGTTTATTTCCTGACAAAAGGAGCTGCAGGAACCTACAGTATCAGTTACATTATCCGCGAGCTTGCCATTACCAGTCCGAGAACCCAGTTTGGACGTGCCAATGCAGTGGCAATGATCCAGATCCTGGCTGGGATGGTGATCATTCTGGTGATTAATTTTGTATACAGCATTTCTTTCAGGAAAGAGAAAGAATAAGAAGGAAAAGAGGATGAATATGAAAAAAACAAATACCCTGAAAGGTGTAAATAGTATGCCGGCGGGAACCAGGATCGTGACTTACATTTGTCTTGCGTGGGCGCTGATCGTGTCGTTGCTTCCCATTGGCTGGCTGGTTTTATCCAGCCTGAAAAAAGATCCTATGGCGAGACCTGGCTTTCAGCTTCCGGAATCCATTTGTCTGGATGGTTATATTTCCACATTTAAAGATTTACATGTGATGAGATATTTTGGAAA
The DNA here is from genome assembly GCF_003480145.1 of Ruminococcus sp. AM42-11. Taxonomy (NCBI): domain Bacteria; kingdom Bacillati; phylum Bacillota; class Clostridia; order Eubacteriales; family Oscillospiraceae; genus Ruminococcus; species Ruminococcus sp. AM42-11. The sequence continues at coordinate 37,955 of NZ_QUIO01000027.1, forward strand.
CAGTCTTTTTGTCGCAGGTGTTTCGTGGTGATCAGTGTGGTGATGATTTCCATGTCTGCATATGTGGTAGCGCGAATGGAATTCAAAGGAAAAGCACTGGTAAATGTACTTTTGTATTCCACCATGTTTATCCCAGCCACAGCCCTTACTTATCCGGTATATAATCTGGTAAACCGCCTGCATTTATATGATACAAGATCTGCGCTGATCCTGATTTATTCCTGCAGTGGAATTGCAGTGAGTTTTTTTGTGATCAAAAACTATTACGACAATATCCCAAGAGAGCTGGAAGAGGCGGCGAGAATTGATGGATGTGGGTATGTACAGACCTGGATGAAAGTAATTTTTCCAATTGCACGTCCGGGAATTATGACAGCAGCTGTGCTTGCGTTTTTGAATAATTGGAATGAGTATTACTGGGCCTCTCTTGTGCTGATCACAAGGGAAAAGCTGACAGTACCGGCGCTTTTGTCTACTTTCACAACAGCCTTTAACACCAATTATAACGGACTTTTTTCCGCTATGGTGATTATCATTCTTCCGCCTGTGCTTCTGTACTGTATTTTCAGCAGATTCTTTATTGAGGCACTGTCTGGCGGAGCCGTGAAAGGTTGACAGGTGAAATGAAAGTTTTTTGATAAAAATGCTGAATATACAAAATTTTCTGATATAATGAAGAAGACAGGAGAATAGAAACATGAATGAGGAAATAAGACAGCGCACCAAATGGTTTATGGAAGACAGATTCGGTATGTTTATTCATTGGGGATTATACTCCATTCCGGCATGCGGTGAATGGATGATGTCACAGAAAGAAATGACAATTGAGGAATACAGTAAGTATTTTGATCAGTTTGATCCTGTGGATTATGATCCGAAGAAATGGGTTCGTCTGGCAAAAAAAGCAGGCATGAAGTACGTGGTACTTACAGCAAAGCACCATGACGGATTTTGTCTGTTTGACTCTAAACTGACAGACTACAAGTCAACAAACACAAAAGCAGGCAGAGACCTGGTAAGAGAATTTGTAGATGCATGCCGAGAGGAAGGATTAAAGGTTGGTCTTTATTTTTCCATTATCGACTGGCATCATCCGGATTTTCCTAAATATGGAGACAGGCAGCATCCTATGCGAAACAATCCGGCATATAAAGATGAAAAAATTGATTTTGACAGATATCTTGCGTATATGCATGGCCAGATAAAGGAACTTGTAACAGGGTATGGCAAGCTGGATCTTCTATGGTTCGATTTTTCCTATGACGATATGACCGGAGAAAAATGGAAAGCCACAGAGCTGATCAAAATGGTTCGAAAGTATCAGCCGGATGTGATCATTGACAACCGTCTGGAAGGTGCGGGGGATAACCATGGCAGCATTACAACAGAGGAACCACTGATTTACAGCGGTGATTTTGCAAGTCCGGAGCAGATCATTCCTCCAAAAGGAGTATGTGATGACAAGGGAGAACCCATTCCATGGGAACTTTGTGCCACTATGAATAATCATTGGGGATATTGCAATTTCGACCATCAGTATAAGACCCCTCAGATGCTTGTAAGAAAGCTGGTGGAATGTGCCAGCAAGGGTGGAAATATGATCCTGAACGTGGGACCAGATGCCCGTGGAAATATTCCGGAGGAGAGTGTTCAGATTCTCACAGAAGTTGGAAAATGGATGAAAAAAAATGGGGAGAGCATTTACGGATGCGGAATTTCCAAATTGGAAAAGCCGGATTGGGGAAGATATACCCAGAAAGGTGACATCATTTATGCTCATGTTTATGAGACACCGCTTGGAGCACTTCCGCTGTATGGAATCGGCCCGGATAAGCTGGAATCTGTTACATATCTTGCTGACGGCAGTGAGGTGAACAGAGGGGAAGCATGGAATACGGTGCTGTATCCGGATGTGGCCTTTGTTTCCTTCGGAGATGATCCGGTATTTACCTATCCATTACCAGATGAAAAAGATACGGTTTTAAAAATACGTTTGCGACAGGAGTAAAAGAGTATGAAAAAGGTAACGAGTATTGTAATTGGAGCAGGCCTTAGAGGAGGTCATGTTTATTCTCAGTATGCACTGGACCATCCGGATGAATTTCAGGTGGTGGCAGTTGCAGAGCCGGATAAAGAGCGCAGAGAGAGCTTTGCAAAAAGACACAATATTCCGGAAGAGCTTTGCTTCGAAAGCTATGAAGAGCTTCTTGGAAAAGAAAAGCTGGCAGATTGTGCCATGATCTGCACCATGGACAGGATGCATTATGAGCCTACGATCATGGCTCTGAAAAAGGGATATCATGTACTTTGTGAAAAGCCCATGTCTCCCGACAAGAAAGAAATCATTGAAATGGGAGAGATGGCGAAGAAATACGACCGTATTCTGTCCGTGTGCCACGTACTTCGGTATTCTCCGTTCTTTTCCAAATTAAAAGAACTTCTGGAAGAAGGCAAAATAGGAAGACTTATGACTATCCAGCATATGGAAGAGGTAGGTTACTGGCATCAGGCACATAGCTTTGTAAGAGGAAACTGGAGAAATGCAGAGGAATCCAGTCCTATGATCCTGCAGAAATGCTGTCATGATATGGATATCATGCTGTGGCTGGCAGACAGTAAATGCGAAAGCCTTAGTTCCTTTGGCGAACTGTCTTATTTTACAGAGGAAAATGCACCGGAAGGAGCTCCTGCTTATTGTCTGGATGGATGCCCACATAGAGATGAATGTGCTTTCTATGCACCACGCTTTTATCTGGAGAATTTAGATGGCTATCTGGTACGTGCAGTGACCGATCAGACAGATCCGGAGCATGTATTGGAGGCTTTGAAAAAAGGACCTTACGGAAGATGTGTATTCCACTGTGATAATACAGTAGTAGATCACCAGTCCGTTGACATAAAGTTTGAAAATCAGGTAACAGCGTCCTTCCTTATGACAGCCTTTACAGACCAGTGTGCTAGACGGATCCGTCTTATGGGAACAAAAGGTGAGATCAAAGGCGATATGGATGCAGGTACTATTGAGATCAGAGATTTTGTCAGTGGGAATCTGGAGACAATAGAGCTTCACACACCTGCAAACGGACATAACGGAAGTGATATGAGTATGATGCATGATTTTGTCCGTATGGTAGGAGAAGGAAGAAAGGGTAAAACAGACGCTGCTGTTTCCGTGGAGAGTCATCTGATGGCACTGGCAGCAGAGGAAGCAAGAATAACGGGACAGGTTGTAAATCTCAGAGGATTTGCCAATGAAAATAAATGAATTTTTAGCTGAAATCAACATGCTGCCGGAGGCTGTGCATCTGCTTAATGAGCTTCAGGAATCCGGACGCATTGGGGAGGAAGAATATCAGGAAAATAAGCTTTTGTATGAGAAAGACAGAGCTTTGTTTTATGAAAAAATTCTTTTGGAAAAGGATTATCGGCTTGTGTTTCTGTATTATTTATGCCGCATGGGCGCCGAAACCTATGATGCTTATGAAAAGCGGGGAATCAGCCGGGAAATTTTCCGGGACACTTTTTACGATCTGACCTTTTGGTGTGAAAACTGTTTTCTGGAATATGGAGAGTATGGAATTGATGAATACGACTGGTTTTTCCGCCATATGAAGCTTACCATCTTCAGGCTTGGAAGAATGCAATTTGAAATCATGGATTCCCGCTGGAATTTTACAGCAGGAGAAAGAATGGTAAAAAAAGGAGATCCGATCATCAGTATTCATATTCCACAGGGCGAAAAGCTCACACTGGAGAGTGTGAGGGAATCCATTATTCAGGGAATGGCTTTCTGGGGAAAAGAGATGCCGTATCTGTGTCATTCCTGGCTGCTCTATCCGGGGCTTAAAGACATTTTGCCGGAGAAAAGCAATATCATTATGTTTCAGAATCAATTTCAGATCGTAGAAACAGATTGGGACGAGCGTGAGGCTGAATGGCGTATTTGGGGGAAAGTACAGCGAAATCTGAATGTATATTCTGAGAATACTTCGCTTCAGAGGGCTGCAAAGAAATATCTGAAATCCGGAAAAGTGCTTGGGAGTGGTCTGGGAATATTAAAACCGGAGTATTTCCTGTGAAATAATTGATAAAAATTGACAAGAAGAGATTTGTCTGTTACCATCGAACCAGGGGCAATTGTTTGTCCCTGGTATCGTTATGAATAAGCAACAAAGCGGATCAGGAATCTCCGCTTTGACAAATAAAAAATGGGAGGCAGCAATAACATGAAAAAGCCGGTATTGGTAGTAATGGCAGCAGGTATGGGAAGCAGATATGGTGGCCTGAAGCAGATCGATCCTATTGATAAGGATGGGGACATTATCATTGATTTTTCTATCTATGATGCTATTCAGGCAGGGTTTGAAAAAATTGTATTTATTATAAAGAAGGAGAATGAGGCTGATTTCCGTGCTGCTATCGGAGATCGTATGAGTAAGCATATCCAGGTGGAATTTGTATTCCAGGATCTGCATAATCTTCCGGAAGGCTTTACAGTTCCGGAAGGACGTGTGAAGCCATGGGGAACCGGACATGCGATCATGAGCTGTATCGATGTGATTGATGGACCTTTTGCCGTTATTAATGCGGATGATTATTATGGACGTCATGCATTTAAGATGGCATATGATTTCCTTACAGAGAATCAGGATAAAGACGGCATTTATCAGTACATGATGGTAGGCTACAAGCTTGAGAACACATTGACAGATAATGGACATGTGGCTCGTGGTGTTTGTGTGACAGACGAAGAGGGATTTCTGAAGGATATTAATGAGCGCACCCATATTGAGAAGAGAGATAGCGGTGCTGCTTATACCGAGGATGATGGTGCTACATGGACAGAGCTTCCTATGGATGCTACGGTGTCTATGAATATGTGGGGATTTTCTGCAAGCATTCTGAAAGAACTGAAGGACAGATTCCCATTATTCCTGAAAGAAAATGTGGAAAAGAATCCTCTGAAATGCGAATATTTCCTTCCATTTGTTGTAGATGAGCTTCTTGGCGAGAAGAAAGCAACTGTCAAAGTTCTGAAATCTATGGACAAATGGTACGGAGTTACCTATAAAGAAGATAAGCCGGTAGTAGTTGCTGCAATTCAGAAGCTGAAAGATGACGGTCTTTATCCTCAGAAGCTTTGGGAGGAAAAATAAGTGGGAAAAACAAAAGATGTAAGCCATCAGGAACTGATGGAAGTAATCAACAGCTTTGATTTTGGCGGTAAACTTGAAGAGGTTGGCATATTCGGAAATGGCCACATTAATGAGACTTACTGTGCTGTATTTTCCACAGAAGCCGGACAGAAGCGCTATATTCTCCAGAAAATGAACAAGCAGATTTTCAAAGATCCTGTTGGTCTTATGGAGAATATCAGTGGTGTCACCTCCTGGCTGAAGAAGAAAATCCTGGAAAATGGCGGGGATGCAGAGCGCGAAACCCTGAATATCGTAAATGACCGTGCTGGAGCTCCTTATTTTGTAGATAAAGAGGGAGAATACTGGAGAGCGTATCTGTTTATAGAAGATGCAACCTGCTTTGATCAGGTGGAAAATGACGAGGATTTTTACCAGAGTGCTCTTGCATTTGGTAATTTCCAGCGCCTTCTTGCTGATTATCCGGCAGATACTCTTCATGAGACAATCCCGGATTTTCATAATACAGTGAAGCGATTTGCCAATTTTAAAAAGGCTGTGGAAGAGGATGCATGCGGACGGGCGGCTGATGTTCAGAAGGAGATACAGTTTGTCCTGGAAAGAGAGCAGCTGGCCCATACACTTGTGGATTTACAGGATGCAGGTAAGCTGCCTCTTCGTGTAACGCACAATGACACAAAGCTGAATAATATCATGATCGATAATGCTACACATAAGGGAATCTGTGTGATCGATCTGGACACGGTAATGCCGGGACTTTCTCTGAATGATTTTGGCGATTCCATCCGTTTCGGAGCAAGCACGGCAGCAGAGGATGAGCAGGATATTTCCAAAGTGTCCTGTGACCTTCATCTGTTTGAGGTGTATGTAAAAGGATTTCTGGAAGGCTGCGGCGGTGCCCTCACAGATCTGGAGGTGGAAATGCTTCCGATGGGTGCAATCCTGATGACCTTTGAGTGTGGAATGCGTTTCCTGGCAGACCATCTGGAGGGAGATCATTACTTCCGCATTCATCGCGAAAATCATAATCTGGACCGCGCAAGAACCCAGTTTAAGCTGGTCTGGGATATGGAACAGAAATTATCTGAAATGAAAGCTATTGTACAAAAATATAAATAGTGGTATTCTAATACTGGCAGGAAACAAACGTCTGCCGGGTATCATAAATACATACAGAAGCAAGGAAAACAGGCCGATAGTGCTGCAATCACAATAATGCTTCTGCAGATACGAGGAGGAAAATATCATGGCAATTTTAGTAACAGGCGGTGCAGGATACATTGGAAGCCATACAGTTGTAGAACTTCAGAATTCCGGTTATGACGTAGTAGTTCTGGATAATCTGTCCAATTCCAGCGAGAAGGCACTTGACAGAGTTTCCAAGATCACAGGCAAGCCGGTTAAATTTTATAAAGCAGATATCCTGGACAGGGAAGCCCTTGACCAGATTTTTGACAAAGAAGACATTGACTCCTGTATTCATTTTGCCGGACTGAAGGCTGTTGGAGAGTCCGTTGTAAAGCCTTGGGAATATTATGAGAATAATATTGCAGGAACCCTGACTCTTGTAGATGTAATGAGAAAACATGGTGTTAAGAATATTATTTTCTCTTCCTCTGCAACTGTATATGGAGATCCGGCACAGATCCCGATCACAGAAGAATGCCCGAAAGGACAGTGTACCAACCCATATGGCTGGACCAAATCCATGCTGGAGCAGGTTCTTACAGACATCCAGAAAGCAGATCCGGAGTGGAACGTAATGCTGCTTCGTTATTTTAATCCGATCGGTGCCCACAAGAGCGGAACCATCGGCGAGAACCCAAATGGTATCCCGAACAACCTTATGCCATACATCACACAGGTTGCTGTTGGCAAGCTGAAAGAGCTTGGCGTATTCGGTAATGACTATGACACTCCGGATGGAACCGGCGTGAGAGATTATATCCATGTAGTAGATCTTGCCAAAGGTCATGTAAAAGCGCTTAAAAAGATCGAGGAGAATCCTGGACTTGCAATCTATAACCTTGGCACAGGAAAAGGCTACAGTGTTCTTGATATTGTGAAGAATTTCGAAGCTGCAACAGGCGTTAAGATCCCATATGCGATCAAACCACGTCGTGCAGGCGATATTGCTACCTGCTACTGCGATGCTTCCAAGGCAGCGAAAGAGCTTGGCTGGACAGCTGAGAATGGCATCCGTGAGATGTGCGAGGATTCCTGGAGATGGCAGAGCAATAACCCGAATGGTTATGAAGACTAATGATTCGGAATTTAATTTTTGATGTTGGAGATGTACTGGTGGAGTATCGCTGGTTTGAGATGCTGACCAGGGACTACGGCCTTTCTGAAGCTGAGGCGAAGAGAATTGGCGGGGAAATGTTTGACAATGAGATCTGGGTACAGGGACTTGACGGAGGAAGGCTGAGCCTTGAGGAAGCCATTCATCAGTATGAACTGAAGTACCCGGACGATGTGGATGTGATGGGCTGGTTCCTTCGAAACGGAGAGCAGATGGCTGTAAAGCGTCCGGAGGTCTGGGACAAGGTTGCAGCGCTGAAGGAAAAGGGTTATAAGATTTACCTGCTTTCCAATTACTCAGAAGAGCTGTTCCATGTGCACACCAAGGGAGCGAAATTCCTGGATGTGCTTGATGGGGGAGTTGTTTCCTATCAGGTTCACGCCCTGAAGCCAGACAGGGAGATTTATGAAATTCTTCTGGAGAAATATAGCCTGAAAGCAGAAGAGTGTCTGTTTTTCGATGACCGCATGGATAATGTGGAAGGAGCGAAGAAGGCAGGAATTCAGGCGATACAGGTGACATCCAGAGAGATGCTGAACGAAACATTAGATAAAATGCTTACAAAATAAATGAGGCCGCCCCTTCGGGGGCGGCTTTTTCCAGAGCGTATCTGAAAAATAAAAAAATGCCCAGAGCCGGAATCGAACCAGCGACACGAGGATTTTCAGTCCTCTGCTCTACCAACTGAGCTATCTGGGCATTTATAAGTTCTCTGAACTTACAGTGCATATAATAGCATAGAAACTGCTTTGACGCAACAAAAATTTCAAAAAATCTGTAAATTCCAAAAATTTACCTTGTAAAAACCACGCCTTGCTTTTCATATATAGTAATGTTAGAATGGCAGTGTGATAAAAGTCGGGAGGATTTATTGGTGGAAAAAAAATTAAAAAAATATACTTTGCCGTTTATTGCCGCCATTTTAACAGTGTTTGCTCTTTCCATGACGGGCTTGTATGCTGGTTCGGCAGATAATCCGGGAGAAACATTTCTTTCTTTATGCAAGAAAGAGATGACAGGAATCGGAATCGACAAACTGGTGGTTCTCATTGCAATCATTGCATTGTACATGAAATGCTGGAAGAATTTTTGCAGAAGCTGTAAATGGATCACGCATCTGATCGCCGCCATGTTTTCTGTTTTTATGCTGATCGGAATGTCCTTTTCCGTGCAGGGAAACTGGACCTTCTTTACAGCTGGGAGAAATCAGATTCTGATCGCATTGCTTACATGGGCAGGATTCTTTTTTCTGTTTGATATAGTGATCAGTCTTTTATATGCATATGGAGAGAAGCATCCTTTTCTGCACAGCAGGAATATAAAGAAATTTCCGGAATTTATGGAAAAACACTACCTTCTGGTAGCATTTTTGCTGATTTTGGCAGGATGGCTTCCCTATATCCTGATCTTCTGGCCAGGAAGTGTTCCCTATGATGGCTTCCGGCAGCTGAATATGTTTGCCGGAAATCAGAGATTTACAAACAAGCATCCATGGGAATTAAGCCTTATAATGGGAGCCTTGATGACAATTGGAAATGTGATCAGTGATAACTGGGGCATTTTCATGGTGGTTGGCGTGCTGGCACTGATTTATGCGGTATGTTATGCCACTGTTTGTTATAAACTGAAATCATGGGGAGCACCAAGATGGTTCAATATCTGCTGTATTGCATTTTTCAGTCTTGTGCCTGTATTTGGAGCTTATTCCCAGACGATCATTAAGGATGGAAGTTTCAGCGCTCTGTTTTCCCTTTTCATGGTAATCTATGTGGAATGCTGCATTCCCACCCTTCGGGAAAAAAGTGGCCAGTCTTTAAGACAGCAGCTGACAGTGCTGTTTCTGGTTGGCTTTGGCATGTGCATTACCAGAAATAATGGACTTTACATGGTGCTTCCTGCATTTATCCTGTTATTCTTTTTCCTTGGAAAAAAACGCAGACTGTATGCAGTTGGAATGGTGATCCTTGTGACAGTGGGCTACATGGGGCTTCAGAAAGAAGTGGCACCGAGACTATACATTGGTAATTTCCCATCCAGAGTATTTTTCTCAATTCCAATGCAGCAGACAGCCAGATATCTGAAGGAATATCCGGATGATGTGACAAAGGAAGAAGCTAAAGCAATTGACGGGGTGATGAAGTATGATGAGATTGCGGATTTGTATAATCCGGAACTGTCTGATCCGGTAAAGGCAACTTATCGCGGCGGACATATTACCATGGCGAAGCTGAAACGCTACTTTAATGCCTGGTTCAGCATGTTTCTGAGGCATCCGGGGGTGTATATAGAAGCCACACTTCATAACAGCTATGGATATTATTACCCATTTCATAATTGCACCGCGCAGAGCTCCTACCGCTTCTATACAGTAAATGAGCCGCTGATTGAAGAGTCAGATTATCATCAGATCTTTTCCGCAGAGACAAGGAATCAGTTGAAACGTTATGCCGATCTGTGGAGTCAGATTCCAGGTCTTGCGCAGATCTGCAATGCGGGAACCTACACATGGATCGTGATTCTGCTCCTTGGATATCTGATCTACAGGAAGCGATGGAAAGGAATCCTGGTATTGGCTGCCCCGGCGCTGAATGTGGCAATCTGTATAGCTTCTCCGGTAAACGGTCTTCTGCGTTATGCGTTTCCGTTGATGGCGTGTATGCCAGCTGTGATATTCTGGGGACTGGCTTATGCAGAGAAGGCTATAGACGAAAAAAGAACCGACGAAAAATGAAAAGTCTGAATTTCTTTTATGGAAAGTATATTGTCAGGTAACTATTTAACAGGTACTATTCCGGGAAGGGTATAACTGTGAAGATACTGAACCGTGAAATTGTAAGAAAAATAACAATATATGGGAAAGATTGGAATCATGAGAAAGGCAGGTGATTCTGAAGTATATGGAAAAAATAATCATTATCGGTGCCGGACCGGCAGGAATTTCCGCAGCTTTGTATGCTGCCCGGGCAAATATGGATCCACTGGTGATCAATAACGGCATTGGTGCTTTGGAAAAAGCAGAAAAAATAGAGAATTATTATGGTATGGAACATCCTGTTTCCGGGAAAGAATTATTTGAGACAGGACTTGCACAGGCAAAAGCATTAGGCGTGCGGATCCTGGAGGCACAGGTGCTGGGGATTGGCGGGTTTGATACTTTTACAGTAAAGACAACAGCAGGTGATTTTGACACCATCAGCGTGATCCTTGCCACAGGAAGCAAACGAAAGGCTCCTGCAATTCCGGGGATTAAGGAACTTGAGGGAAGAGGTGTCAGCTACTGTGCTGTGTGCGACGCATTTTTCTACAGGGGAAAGGATGTTGCAGTGCTTGGAAACAGCGACTTCGCTCTTCATGAGGCAGAAGAACTGGCACCTATGGCTGGTTCTGTTACCATTTACACAGATGGGAAAGAACCGGAGTTTTCCAGGAAATCTTCTTTTGCGGTGAATACAATGAAAATTCAGTCTGTAGAGGGAGACGAGAAGGTGTCCGGACTGCGTCTGATCTCTGAGTCTGAGACGGATGCAAAATCAGATACTGACGGAGAGAAGAACTTTCAGCTTTTGCCAGAAGGAAAGGAAGCTGAAATGGAAGCTTCAGAGCTCCATAACCCGGAGAGTCCGGTAAGGGATTCCACGGAGACATTTGTCCCGGCAGACGGCGTTTTTGTAGCGCTTGGAACTGCAGGAAGTGCAGAGATGGCAAGACAGATGGGCGCGGCACTTACTGAGAAAGGTAACATCAAGGTAAACGAAAAGATGGAGAGCACCATTCCGGGGCTTTTTGCAGCAGGTGACTGTACCGGCGGTCTTTTGCAGGTGGCAAAGGCAGTTTACGATGGTGCTCAGGCAGGACTCAGTGCAAACCAGTATGTGAGAAACAGACAAAAAAAGTAGAATTTCGGCATGAAATCAGAGAGAAGAATAGACCGATAGAAAGGATGGATCAATTATGGCAAAAGTAATCACAACACAGAATTTTGAAGAGGAAGTATTAAAATCCGAGAAACCGTTTCTTCTTGATTTCTGGGCAACCTGGTGCGGACCATGCATGCGTCAGGGGCCAATCGTGGAGGAACTGGGAGAGGAAGGTTATGCAGTAGGAAAGCTTGATGTGGATCAGAACATGGAGCTTGCACAGCAGTTCCGGGTTATGAGCATTCCTACCCTGATCATTTTCAAGAACGGAGCAGAAGCACACCGTCTGGTTGGTCTTACGGATAAAGAAGAGTTAAAGAAACTTCTGGACGAGTAAGAACGATGAAGATATTACTTGCAGCATGTAATGCAAAATATATACATTCCAATCTGGCTGTCTTTAACCTGAAAGCCTGCGCAAAAGAATATGACAGCAATATTGTACTTCGGGAATACACCATCAATCAGCAGAAGGATGACATTCTGAAGGATATTTACAGATGTCATCCGGATGTGATCTGCATATCCTGCTATATCTGGAATATTACTTTTGTGCGGGAACTGATGCAGGATCTGAGAAAGATCCTGCCGGATGTTCCTTTCTGGGCGGGAGGCCCGGAGGTATCGTATGATGCAGAGGAATTTCTGAAAAAGAACCCGGCATTTGATGGTGTAATGGTTGGAGAAGGAGAGGAGACCTTCCTGGAACTGGTGAAGCACTATATGAATGGAAGTCCTTCTCTGGAGAAAACCACCGGACTTGTGTACTGTAAACCGGACGGTACAATTCAGAATAACGGATGGCGGCAGATCATGGATTTAAGCAGGGTACCCTTTGCTTATGAAGATCTGAAGGATTTTGAAAACCGTATTATCTATTATGAGAGCAGCCGGGGCTGTCCTTTTTCATGTAGCTATTGTCTGTCATCTGTGGACAAGAAACTGCGTTTTCGCGACCTGGAACTGGTAAAGAAAGAACTTCAGTTTTTCCTGGATCATAAAGTGCCACAGGTGAAATTTGTGGACAGAACCTTTAATTGTAAGCACGATCATGCAATGACCATCTGGCAGTACATAAAAGATCATGATAATGGAATTACCAATTTCCACTTTGAGATTTCCGCAGATCTGTTGAGGGAAAATGAACTGGAACTGATGAGCACCATGCGTCCGGGGCTGATCCAGCTGGAAATCGGTGTACAGTCCACAAATCCGGACACTATTCGTGCTATCCACAGGACTATGGATTTTCCGAAGCTGGCAGGGATTGTAAACCGCATCCATAGTTTTAAGAATATTCACCAGCATCTGGATCTGATCGCTGGTCTTCCTTACGAGGATTATGACAGCTTTCACCGGTCCTTCAATGATGTTTATGCACTTCGTCCCCAGCAGCTTCAGCTTGGATTTCTGAAGGTTCTGAAGGGCTCTCATATGAAAGAGATGACAGAAGAATATGGCATTGTGCATAAAGAACTGGAGCCATATGAGGTACTGGGAACCAGATGGCTGCCATATGAAGACATTTTGAAGCTGAAAATGGTGGAAAGTATGGTGGAACTGTACTATAATAGTGGACAGTTTCAGAATACCATCGCCTGTGTGGAGCCTTTGTTTGAGGATGCTTTCACATTGTATGAGAAGCTAGGACAGTTTTATGAGAAAAAAGGTTATTCAGAGATTTCCCATTCCAGAATGCGCAGATATGAGATCCTGCTGGAGTTTGTGAAGGAAGAACTGGAAGAACAATCCGCAGGAAAATCTGGAAATCAGGATCCTGAGGTGGAGAATCCTGCGGGAAAAGCTGCGGAAGATTGCAGAGGAATGGAAACTGCGACCTGGGAAAAGGTGGCAGACAGCATGATCTACGACCTGTATCTTCGCGAAAACCTGAAAAGCCATCCATCCTTTGAGTATGACCAGAAGCCCTATGAGAAAGCTGTCTGGGAGTACAGGCGCCAGGAAAAGGTGCCAAAGACAGCGCATATTGAGGTGTTCCGGGATGGAAAAATATTGCTGTTTGACTATGAAAACCGGGATCCACTGCTTCATAATGCGGCAGTGAAGGAAATTCAGATATAATAAAGAAAGGGTGTAACTGTTCGGCTGGCCGTATTGACATGGCGTATATTTGTAGTCTGTAAAGTGCCGGATGGTTATGAGAGGTTAAAAATTATGGGAATGTTTGATCCAAAGAAAAGAAAACTTGTAACTGCGATCATTGCTGTTATTCTTGTTCTGGCAATGGTAGTTCCTGCTGTCCTCTCTCTTCTTCTGTAGGGAAAAGAGAAAATGAGGCTTGGAAAAGCGGCTATGGAAGCACTGCAGGCTGAAATCAGCGGCTTCTTACGCCTGGAAACGAACTGGTGGTGGCTGGAGCCATTGCTCTTTACGGCACAGCGCAGATTGCAAGGGAAAAACATGAGATTTTAAGAGAGCATTTTTCAGAAGGTTTTTTACGGGAGGCAGAGAATCTGAGAACCCTTTACGGGACTGCGGATGAGATAAATGTAAAAGAGGCTGGCGCTACCGCTTTTTATGCAATGGGTGAGGGTGGTTTTCTGAGTGCTCTGTGGAAGATGGCGGAGGCTTCCCAGGTGGGACTGGAAATGGATTTTTCCAAGGTACCCATACGCCAGGAGACAATTGAAATTTGTGAAATCTTTGACATTAATCCTTATAAGCTGAATTCGGAAGGGGCTGTTCTGATCGGTATTCCGGCAGGAGAAGCATTGGTGCAGGAGCTTCGCAGAATGGGCATGATGGCTGCTGTGATTGGACAGACGAATGCTGGAAATGACAGAATGCTTTACTACAATGGGAATGGCAGGTATCTGGAGCGGCCGGCTAAAGACGAGATATATAAGATATTGCCTTAAAATCGAAATAAAACTGCTGTAATTACAGGAGAGTATAAAAACTATGGGAACATTAAACATTGTACTTCATGAGCCGGAGATTCCGGCGAACACAGGAAATATAGGACGTACCTGCGTGGCTACAGGAACCAGGCTCCATCTGATCGAGCCGTTGGGATTTTCATTAAGTGAGAAAGCACTGAAACGTGCCGGAATGGACTACTGGAAAGATCTGGATGTAACTACTTATCTGGATTATGAAGATTTTCTGGAGAGAAATCCTGGAGCGAAGATTTATTATGCGACTACGAAAGCACCTCAGACTTATGCGGATGTGAAGTATGAGGACGACTGCTTTATCATGTTTGGCAAGGAGAGCGCTGGAATCCCGGAAGAGATTCTCCGTGACAATCAGGAGACCTGCGTAAGGATTCCCATGCTGGGAGAAACAAGATCCCTGAATCTGAGTAATTCGGTTGCCATTATTCTTTATGAAGCCTTTCGTCAGCATGACTTTGCCCATTTGAACTGGATGGGCATCTGCGCAAATATGACTGGAAATAGTAAAAGACCTGGAGCTTTTTTCAAACACGCTCCAGGTCTTCGTTTATAAAAAGAATTGCTGAATAATTTATTTTGCTTTCTTTAAAGTAAAAATGAATTCTGTTCCAACACCTTCCGTGCTGATCACATTAATATTCTGATTATGAGCTTTGATGATCTCTTTCACAATAGAAAGCCCAAGTCCTGTACCTTTCCGGTCTTTTCCGCGGGAGGTATCTGTCTTGTAAAATCTGTCCCACACCTTGGACAGGCTGTCCTTGGGGATTCCTACTCCGTGATCCTTCACAGAAACGAAAACCTTATCATTTTTTACGGATGTTTCAATGTTGATCGAGGAATTGTCATTACTGAATTTGATTGCATTGTCCAATAAATTGTACAGTACCTGCTGGATCTGTTCCATATCTGCCTCTACGAACAGCTCTCTTCCGGAAAGCAGCAGTTCCAGGTCAATATTCTTTTTGGAACAGATTACCTCAAACGTATTGGCAGTATTTTTGATCACATCATTAATATCAAATTTGCGGATATTCATCATCCGTTTCCGTTCATCCAGATCATTCAGCACCAGAAGGCTCCGCGTCAGTTTTTCCAGACGGTCAGCTTCATGGGAAATGATATTTAAATATTTGTCCTGCAATTCCGGGGGGATGGTGCCATCCAGAATTGCCTCCACATATCCTTTGATGGAAGTCAGAGGAGAGCGGAAATCGTGGGAAACATTGGCAATAAAGGTGCGCTGGTATTCTCCGTTCTGGTTGATCCTGTCTGCCATGTAGTTCAGAGTTTTGGCAAGATAGCCCATTTCGTCCTCGGATTTCACTGGAATGCGATAACTCAGATCTCCGTTGGCATATTCGGAAGCCCCCTTGATGATCTGCTGCATTGGAGTATGGATCCATTTCTGATAGCAGAGAAGGAGCAGTCCGCACAAGGCATACACGGCAAAAAAAACCATCTGAAGAATTCCAAGAAGACCGCTTCGTTTCTGATAAAGCTGCTGCATGTCATAATGGTAGGTAACATAGCCTTCTGTTACACCGGAATTTTCCACCGATATCATCACATTAAGATGGGGACTGGAAAAATAGCCATAAAAATTACTGATCTGATATTGGGTATTAAGCCAGAAGTCCAGATCAGAATAGGGGATGGAAATTGTGTTTGCAGCAGAGAATTTTTCAGAGGATGTTCCATTCTCTGGGATTTTATCTGTTTCTGAAGTCTGAACTTCAGAATCGGCAGTGGATTTCGCAGAACTGACGTTATATTCCAGATTTGAGGACTGCACGATCACATGGAAATTTTTATCCAGGATTAGTATCCCGGCTTCCTCTCCGGAAGCCAGAATATCCATAATCTTTTCCAGTCCTTTGCTATCATTGTCTGCAATCTGCTGTACAGTGACAGCATCAGAAGCAAATCGTACAGCACTGTCATACAGCCTTGCGCCAACTTCTTCTTCCAGATAGGTTTCCACGAAATGAGAGCCACCTGCTGTAGCGAAAAGGAAGCCTACAATTCCAATGAAAATATAACTGCAGATCAGTTTGCTGTGAACCGTTTTTCTCATTCGCTTTTTACCTCAAACTTGTATCCGATTCCCCAGACTGTAGAAATAGACCAGTTCGGATGATCTTTGATTTTTTCGCGCAGACGTTTAATGTGAACGTCTACAGTTCTGGTATCGCCAATATATTCGTAGCCCCAGATGTGGTCCAGTAGCTGCTCTCTGGTGAATACCTGATTGGGTGAGGAAGCAAGGAAATAGAGAAGCTCCAGCTCCTTAGGCGGCATGTCTACCTGTTTTCCCATATAAGTAACGGAATAGTTGGTAAGGTTGACAATAAGATCCGGATAAGTGGCACATTTCTCATCGCTTACAACTGCAGCCTGTTTGGGCTGGAAACGGCGTAGAACTGCACGGACACGGGCAACCAGTTCTTTTGAATCAAAAGGCTTGATAATGTAGTCGTCGGCGCCAAGCTCCAGGCCAAGTACCTTGTCAAAGGTTTCTCCTTTTGCGGAAAGCATAATGATCGGCACGTCTGAGGTGTGGCGGATCTCACGGCAGACCTGATAGCCGTCAATACCTGGAAGCATCAGATCCAGAAGAATCAGGTTCGGGCGAAAAGTCTGAAATTCTTTTAAAGCCAGCTCGCCATCGTTTACAATTTTTGTTTCGAAACATTCTTTGGTAAGATACAGAGAAATCAGCTCTGCAATATTGTTGTCATCATCGACAATGAGGATTTTCTGTTTAGCAACCATAGTTTCTCCTTATAAAATATAGTTATTTCTTAAATTCTACAATGGTAACACCAGCATCTCCTTCGCCAAATTCAGCCAGGTGGAAATCTGCCACATGCTTCTGGCGGCGGAGATAATTGTGTACTCCTTTTCGAAGGGCACCGGTACCTTTACCATGTACGATACGCACGCTCTTTAAGTGTGCCAGATAAGCGTCATCCAGATATTTATCCAGTTCTGCCACAGCCTCATCTACAGTTTTTCCAAGAAGATTGATCTCTGTGGAAACACTGGTAGACTTGGACATGCGGATCTTGCCTGCTCCTGTTCTGGAAAGTCCAGGAGTGTTGATAACTGGTTCGTCAACAAGCTCCAGGTCAGAAATATGAACCTTGGAACGGATGATACCCATCTGTACAAAAAGAAAGCCTTTGGAATCGGGATGACTGCTGACAGTTCCTTTCAGATTCATGCTCAGTACCTGAACGGTGTCTCCAAGGGAAAGATCCTTAGGCTTCAGCTCTTTTTTCGGTTTCTTTACGGTGGTGTTCATGGACATGCCCTTTTCGGCTTTGTTCATGCGGTTTCTAAGGTTCTGGCGTTCTTTTTCAATGGCAGCAGTGTCCACGTGATCTTTCTGGAATTTGTGGAACATTTTCATGGTCTGATCTGCGTATTCCTTAGCATCTGCAAGAATCTTACGGGCTTCTTCGTTGGCTTCGCGCAAGATCCGCTCTTTACGTTCGTCCAGTTTCTCCTGCTTGGACTCTAACTCCTGTTTCAGGGAAGCAATCTGGGTTTTGTAACGCTCTGCTTCCTGACGCTCGTTTTCGATGATCACGCGGCTGTTTTCCAGGGAGGTAAGTACATCCTCGAAGGACTCGTCCTTCTGGCTGATCTGCTCCTTGGCGCGCTCAATGATAAAGTCCGGAAGACCAAGTTTGGAAGAAATCGCAAAGGCATTACTCTTTCCAGGAACACCGATGAGCAGGCGGTAAGTAGGACGCAGGGTTTCCACATTAAACTCACAGCAGGCATTTTCAACGCCGTCAGTGGACAGGGCGTAAACTTTCAGTTCACTGTAATGGGTGGTTGCCATGGTGCGGATGCCTTGTTCATGCAGGAAGGACAAAATGGAGATGGCAAGTGCCGCTCCTTCTGTCGGGTCGGTACCAGCGCCAAGCTCATCAAAAAGCACCAGAGAGTCCTGATCTGCTTTTTTCAGGAAAGACACTACGTTGGTCATATGTGAGGAAAAGGTACTGAGAGACTGCTCGATGCTCTGCTCGTCCCCGATATCTGCGTAAACCTCACGGAAAACAGAAAGCTCGGAGCGGTCCAGGGCTGGAATGTGAAGTCCCGCCTGTCCCATCAGGGTCAGAAGTCCAACTGTCTTAAGGGAAACGGTTTTACCACCAGTATTTGGTCCGGTTACAACAAGGAGGTCGAAGTCTTCTCCAAGACGGATGTCAATGGGAACGGCTTTTTTTCTGGGAATGAGCGGGTGGCGTGCCTGTTTCAGGTGAATGCGTTTCTCTGTATTGAAAATGGGTTCTGTGGCATTCATATCCAGTGCAAGTCCTGCTCTGGCAAAAATGAAATCCAGCTGGATCATAATGTCAAGGTCTGCGCGAATGGCGTCCACATTCTGGGCTGTCTGTTCACTTAAGGCAGCGAGAACTGCCTCAATCTCTTTCTGTTCTTGAAGCTCCAGCTCGCGGATGTCGTTGTTTAGTTTGACAATCGCCAGAGGCTCAATGAATAAAGTGGAGCCGGTGGAAGACTGGTCGTGGATCATACCTGGAACCTGACCTTTGTATTCGGCTTTTACCGGGATACAGTAGCGGCCGTTTCGCATGGTGATAACGGAGTCCTGAAGGTAATTACGGGCGCTGCCGTTTACCAGAGAGGCCAGCTGGGTGTGGATGCGGTCATTGGCAACTTTCATGCTGCGGCGTACATGCATCAGACCGGCACTGGCGTCGTCACTGATTTCGTCCTGGGAAATGATGCAGCGGCGGATTTCGGCTGAGAGGGGAGTCAATGGCTCCAAACTCTCAAACATGCCGTCCAGAGAGTCTTCTCTTGCATCTCCGCGCTCATTTCGGGAGTAGGCTTTGACACGGTTGGTATTTTCCAGAAGTCCGGCAATGGCAAGGAGTTCGGAAATTCCAAGGGAACTTCCGATTTCCAGACGTTTCAGTGAGCCGCGCACGTCTTTTACGCTTCCAAAGGAGATGTTTCCTTTCTGGAAAAGGCGTGTGAGGGCGTCTCTGGTCTGGGTCTGCATATGACGGATTTCGTAAACATCTTCAGAGGGCAGGAGGTGCCTGCACAGGTCTTTTCCCATCTGGGAAGAAGCCTTCTCTGTCAGTTGGTCGATGATCTTGTAGTATTCAAGTGATTTTAAAGCTTTTGGATTCATAATATCTCCTATAAATCAATTGCTATTTAATGTGTTGGTCGTTATTCCGGACGCGATTTCACAATGTATATTCACCGCCGCGCGTCGCAACGTTCCGGCAAGCTAATGACTAACTACGACTAAGACGCTCAGGAGAGCCTTCGCGCCTAAGTCTCCGTAAGTCATGGATCTCGCCTCCACTAAAACCGCTCCTGAAATGCGCGGCTTGCGAATATACATTGCAAAATCGCTGGTTACTGGAAAGGGAAGAAAGAAACAGTAACGACAACAACGCGGGTGGGGTGAAGTAGTTGGTATCCCGCA
>NZ_QUIO01000028.1:0-56949 GCF_003480145.1 Ruminococcus sp. AM42-11
TTTTCTATGTTCTTGTTCTTATAAGTTCCTAGTAAGTAAACTATTTTATTTGATGTTTCAGGCTAAAAAATTTGCCCCATTTTACGCTAAAGTTTATTGCCCTCGAACATAGTATTTCTGACCTTGAAGTCATTATACGAAATTTATATATTTCTTGCAATAGTTCGAGTCCCAATTTCGCAATATTTTACTTATTTTGCTTAATATATTACGGATATTGATCAATATCATCATCATCTTTATTTCTTCCGGCAGTAAGACAAGCTGTAAGAATAAGTCCAACTACTCCACCAACACAAATGTGCAGCCTACAATACAAATAAATGTACCAATACCAAGTGTAATCATGCAGTCTCATCCTCCATTCTGTTAATTTCTGTATCAAGCAATTCTAAAGCAGTATAAAATTTAGTGTCGATTTCTTCACAAATGCAATCAATAACATTTTTAATAATTTTTTTACGAATATAATTGAGCTTTTGATCTTCTGCAAAATCGTCTATAGATATATTCATTTTCAGATCATCAGAATCAAGCTCAACACCATTTTTATGTTCTTCTAATCTTCTTTCAAGATACCATTTAGCTTTTTTTAAATCCTGAAGCTCTTTTTGCTTGTCACCAACATATTTCTTACCGGCTCTGCAGATATATTTAACTACATTACCAAGGCAATAACCAAGTCCCCAGTCTTCTATAAAATTAATTACCTGGTATTTTGTTCCGCAATAATGAGACGGATTATCTACTGCATTATGTCCAGAAACTGGATCAGAATATGCTTTAGATACAGTCTTACAATTATCTTTTCTAACAAATGTTTTGAAACTATATGATAAATTACCGTATGTATTATCTATAGATTCAATTTCATCAAAATTGTTTAGAAGGTACTCAATTGGGAAAAATACATCTGCTGTAGAGATACATCTATCACCTAAATTAACGATTGTAGCATAAACTTTTTCGCAATAAGGTAAGAACATTTTGTAAATACTTTCTCCGCCAATTGCAAAATATTTATTTGGACTACTTAAGAACAGCTGTAGAAAATCGTCTTTACTATCTAATGTACATACGAGTGTACCATTACAGTCAAGATCAGAAAAATAATTTGCAGTATTGCTATAAATATAATTTTTTCTTCCAACGAGTGGTTTGTTGCCAATACTGTTCCATGTTTTTCTTCCCATGATAACAGAGTTGCCCATAGTAATCTCTTTAAACCTTTTCATATCTTCTGGAATCTTATAAAGTAAGTCACCATCTTTACCGATTCCACCAAAATTATCCATACAAACGATTGCTGATAACATAATTTTTCTCTCCTTAAATACCTAATGGTAGCTTCAATTGTGGCTTCATTGGCTTGTAATTTTCCATAGAAAAGTCGTCAATTGTCATGTCGTAAAAGTTATTTTTTTCTGGATTTAATACCAATTTTGGCATCAAATTTTTATCAATTTCACTATTTTTTAACGCCTCAAAAGTGACTAAATGTCTCTCATTTGCGCGATGAATTAGCTCTTTTGCTTGGTCAATATGGAGGTCGTATACCTGTTCATTTGCTACGAAATGAGTAAATTTTCCAGGCTTATATCCGGTGTGTTTTGCTACCATCATGAGCAGTGCAGCGTACTGGGTTTCATTAATTCCACCTCCACCGCTTGCAGCTAATAAGTCACCTGATCTCTGGTTTAGGAACAGGTCTAAATACTCTCCACGTACTGTCCAGATAGTCTCATAAGCACATGGTTTAAGACCGTTTGGTTCATCTTTAAATTCTTCTTCCTGCCACAAATTACAGATATGATAACGTCCATATGGGTTGTTTTTGATATCATCTAAAACACGCTTTCTAAACAGATCATAACGGTGTACTGTATGACCATATCTATATCCATTTGTACCATCTCCAATATCCCACAAATTCCAATATGATACGCCCATTTCGTTCAAAACTTTGAGGTCATTTGACTCTTTTTGGAAGATCCAAAACATCTCTTTGATTGCACTTTTCCATGCAATTGGACGTAAAGTACAGATTGGAAATTCACCTTTTGAGAGGTCATATTGACGCATTTGATGTGTCACAAAATAGGTATGTGCAGGAGTTCCATCCTCATATTTTGGTCTAGGATTTTCATCTTTAATACCATTTTGAAGGATATTATAGATAGATTCTACGAGATATTTATCGGCTTTTGTCATCAGTCCATATTCATATTCCATGCATTATTCCTCAACTTTCCATTTAGAAATATCTTCTTCAAATTTAGAAATTACGTCCTTATTATTGGTATGAATCACAATAAAAATTTCTTTTGGGATTCCAAGAGACAATAATCCCATAATAGATTTTGCATCAATGACATATCTGCCACATACTGCGTCAATATCATAATTGTATTTATCAATAGATTTCACGAGACTATTAGCATCATTCAGTGTATTCAGTTTGATTCTCATTATTTTCATCTTCTTTCACTTCTTTATTTACTATATCTTCATCTTCTAAAAACAATTTATATCCATGTTTATCATTACAAATGTTATATAATTTTGCATTTGCATCTTCGGACGCAGGTACACCCTTTTTGTGAGTGTACCTTTTGCAAATGTTTTGTTTTGGACATGTTTTAGAATTTTCATCTAATGCACAATAATAAAATGTGTCCATTTATTATTCTTTCTTGTCAGTTGATCCGAAACCACCGTTACGTGTTGCTTCTACATGATCGTCTTCTGTAATTCCATATTCTAAGAAAATTCCCTGGGCGATAGCTGCATTGCTTGTTACTGAAAACTCTTTATCTCCACGATTTACAAGTTTAATAAAAATGTGACCTTCGTTGTCAGAGTTAATAAAATCGCAGTCTATAATTCCTGTTCCATTTACTAGATTGCACTGATATTTAAATCCAAGTCCACTTCTTGGGTAAATCATAAGAACATAATCTGTATTCATACAACATTTAATACCTGTTGGAATTTTAATTACTTCTCCTGGCTTTAGTGTAAATGAAAATGGAGTTCTAATATCAAATCCTGCGCTAAACTTTGTAGCTCTTGTAGGTAACTCTAATCCATAATACATACTTTCAATTTCTTGTCTGAGTCTCTTGGATGTATCATCACCTGCAAGTCCAAATGTATCTAAATAATCTTTTTCAAACTGCTTATAGCTTACTTTCTCAAATTTTGCTACCCTCTTCATTAATCTTCATCCTCCTCGTCCCATGGATCATATTCATCGCAACATTCACAATCACCGTTGCAATGCAATTCTTTATTTGGATTAACTCTAAACATATATTTTGGATTAACTCTAAACATATATTCAAGAATTCTGTTTTCACCAATAGCTTCAATTGCATCGTAAGCTGTGTCTGCATCAGAAAACAATACAGCACCGACTGGTGGTAAGTACGACTCCGTTTCAACAGTAATTGACATGTCATCTTCATCGAATGCAATCCAGAATGCATCTGACGGATGTGCAGTTTCACCATTGTGTTCGTCTGCATAATTCTGAAGTTCTATCATAACTTTCCTACGTTCTACCTCAAATTCTGCTTCTTCTTTTGTTTTATAAATATTCCTAAAATTATAATATTTGTTATCGATAATATCATTGTCCCATCTAAGAAGAGCTATATCATCGCAAGAATCAATACGAAAATAATTTTCACCAAATTTTGGTTTCCAACGTTTATTTGCATCTTTCTTTTTATTCTCTTCTTTATTTGTATTTGCAACTTTCTGTAAATCCTCTTTTACTCTTGAAAGTGTCTGTGTAATAGCTTTGATAACCTCTGGACTACATCCAGATACATCAACGTTATATCCAATACAATTTGTATCCATATTTTATTTCTCCTTCTCTTTGTATAAGTCTTTAATTTTTTCTTCTAAATATTTCAAATATTCATCCCACATATTTTTCGTGTAGATATACTCTTTAGTCTGACGTGCCATCATTAACTTTTTCATATCAGATTTATAATCAAATGGTTTATTTCTACGACCTAGCTTTTTTGCAAGAACATCTGACAAAAATGACTGTGTAAATCTTGAGAAAGTTAATAAGTCCTCTTTCTGAACAAGAGCGATTATTTTCTTATATTCATCCATTTTGTCCGTTGGTATTGTAACATCTGCTTTTGGAAAATTTTTAAGACTATAAGGTGTGATATCTGCACCAAATGATGATGCTTTTAATAGATTTGCAACTGCGTCCATATCTGCAGTCTTGAATTTAAATTCTACTTCACTATCATAGATATGTGGATCTGAATATGGAATATTTGTTTCATCAAGTTTCTTTAAAATATTTTTCCCACGAATAATGCTTGGGATGTAAGCTACAAAAGTACCTCGACCATAATAATAAATTTTATTACCGAATTGACATTTAATATATAAGTCATCATAGCTTTTATCAACGGTTCCATCTTCTTCTCTTGGCACATCATGACTTTCTGGTGAGAGTTCCGGCACAATTCTGTACTTACCTTTAAAATGCTGTGTTAAATAACTCATAGGCATTCACCTCAATATTCTTCGTAGTAAGTTTCATCACTTACTTCTACTTTATTTTTCTCTGCAGCATGGATTTTATCTAATGCCTCTTTACGAGTTTGAAATACATAGTCGCCAAGAGCGTTATATCCAAATAAGTATGCACGTTTATCTTTTTTATCAACTCCGCAAAAATAATCATCTTCAACTGTACGAACTTTCAATTCACACAGATCATAAGTACCATTTTTCTTTAAGATTCTTGCATAATAAACCATGTCACCTTTATTTATTGTGCTGTACATGTTTTTTCTTCCTTTTCTTTTCTGTATTCCACAGGATTTTTTGAGTACAGAGGGAATCAAGTGTAGCAATGACATTCTCGATAACCTCTTCAAGTTCATAATTTTTACCACAATCCCAGTTGTAAATAGGAAAATATATCTCATCATGGTCCATATCTGTAACTGTGAGTGTATATGTATTATCTGACAAATCAATGTCAACTGTTAACCTATCAATGTCTTTATATACAAATTTGTTAAAATATGCGTGGTCACCATAAATTTTAAAGCCATTATTTCGAAGCTTATTAAAATCCATTTTAATGTGTAAAACGTATTTATCATGAATGTCATTAATATTCATCTTGATTTCCTCCATATAAGGGAGTCGGTTAAGACTCCCATAATTATTTACTTAATCACACTTACTCCAACCACAATCTTTACATGTATTGCAACCACCTTCAAAAACTAAATTTCCACCACACTGAGGGCATTTAGAAGATGTTGCATTTGCAACAATTTTCTTTTTTGACTGTTTTGGTGTATCAATTATCTCTTCTGAATCATCAGAAATTTCATCCTGCATTTCTTTGTACATGTCAATAAGAGCATTTCCGATAGCAACAGGACAACAAGATCCTTTTGATGTATCGTGTTTTGTTGCTGTTCTTACTGCGTAAGATGGACATGTTCCGCTTGACTTAAGCTGATCAATGATTGAATAAATATCAATTCCACCTCTTGCTGCAAGAGAAATCATTCTGGAAAGCCCGATCATGAATTGGTTACATCCGCCTGAAGATCCCTTACTTAAATATGTTTCAAGAAGTTCTCCTGTATCTGGATCAAAGAATGCTTCACAATGCAATGTTCCACATCCAGTCTGTAATGTACGTTTCTTACCAACACAGTTATCATCAGCTTTAATGATCATTCCTCTGCCAAGAGTTGTTTTAGGCTTTTCAGATGTTTCATCATCTTTTTTACTATCTGATGTTGTAAGAATTCCTGCACGTTTACATCCATCACGGAAAATTGTGATACCTTTAAGTCCTGCTTCCCAGGCTGTCATATATAATCCTTCAACTTGCTCTACTGTAAAGTCGTTTGGAACATTAACCGTAGAACTAATTGATGCATCAATATGTGTCTGCCAAATACTCTGCATATAGATACGATTCTTATAATCAAGTGTCTGTGCAGTTACAAAATAATCTGGTAATTCAGAATCGTCTTTTAGATTATTTTTTCCATATAATCTTTTACGATTGGTGTATACACTTTGTAATACTCATCATGTCCTTTAAGAGACTCTGTTTTTCTTGTATAGTAGTTTGCGAAAATTGGTTCGATTCCACCAGATACTCTAAGCATTGTAGAAAGTGTTCCGGTTGGAGCAATTGTAAGAAGTTGAGAATTTCTAAGACCATACTCTTTTACAAACTGTTTTGTTTCACCAAGAGCATTTTTTGAATAATAAGCAGACTGCTCAACTGCTTCCGGACTATATTTTGGATATGGACCATACTCTTTTGCTAATAAAGCAGACGTTTTAAGTGCTTCATCAGCCATTGCATGACCGATCATATCACATAAATCAATAGCTTCAGGACTTCCATATTTAATACCCATTTTAATCAGTAAATCTGCAAGACCGAAGATTCCAAGTCCGATCTGTCTCCAATCTCTTACAGAATCTCTCTGTTCCTGTAATGGATGTAATGGTAATCCCTCATCAAGGACTTCGTTTAATCCGATTGTTGCAATATGTACTGTTTTTCTAAAATCATCAAAATTAAATCCATGTGGAGTTGCAAACTCAGCTAAATTAATACTTCCGAGAAGGCAGCTCCCACCTGCTGGAAGTGGTTCTTCCTGTTTTATTACCCTATAGGCTTTTTATCCTATAGTTCTGGGGATTTCTCCCATATCCATAAAGCGCAAGTAAAACATTACGGAATACGTCTGTCAATTCAGACCAGCTTAGCATACATTTTCTTCGGGGATAATATTTTGTAATTCTATTAAAAATGATTTCATATTATGTACGTTGTCAAAACAAGTAAATAAACTTCTAAAATCCTTTATTTCATATTTTTTGTTAATTATATTGATTAAACTTGATAATGTTGCTCTTATTTTATTTTTTGGACAATTTAATACTAAATTTTTATTTTGTAATACCCATTTTCTATATCTTTTTTATTTCTTTTTTATGAATAATATTATTTTCATGATTTTTCTTCGCTGCAATATCTACACCTTTTTGCCAAGTTTTAGCATTTGTAGCACATTGATCACTACAATAAATTCTTCTGTTAGTTTCCCATGTGCTCAAAACAATTTCTTTTCCACAATATGCGCAAGTAAGTACTTTTTGTTTTTTTAGGTTTACTCTTTTGTGTTTCATTTCCTTTTCGTAATCCAGCCAACATTTTCTTTGATGTTTCAGGATTTAGCCATTTTATCTTAGTAGTCTCACTTATTTTTCTTTTGGTCTCTTCAGATTTTTTTCCGCCATTACATCCTCCAGAATCAAGATTGTATCCAAATACTTTGTAATTGGAGTTGTAATATTTAATCCAGTATCTTTCTTTTTCATTCAATTCTTCAATATTATCTGCGGAATCTATTTCTTCAAAAGTAAAGTTATTTTCTCCATATTTGTTTATAGCGTTGTGAAAATAAACAGATTTTCTTTTTTCGCACTTTGCTTCTCTAATATGTTGATTTTTTCTATATTCTAAGGAATTAGTAGTTTGTCCAATATATATTTTGTTGTTAATTAAATTTGTTGCTTTATAAATAATCAGATTTATTACCTCCTCTGATTATCCCCTACTGATCCGTACTCGTGGATGGATTATTGCTAACATAACGCTCACCATCTATGCGTTACAATCCCCTATGTTGTAGTAGGATCTCGGTATTCCCATATCCTAAGACTTAGGGTTCACCGATTTTACGGAATGTTTTACTTGCGCCCAAGAACCCAAGCACAAGGATTAGTTCCGGCATAATGAAAATTATTGTCACAACTAAGTAAATTCCAGTTTTCGATTCTGTCCCAGAAAAGCATTCCAGGTTCTGCATAATCCCAGTTCATTTCACATAATTTGTGGAACATTTCATATGCATCAATTGTTTTAGTAATAGTTTCACCTGTCTCAGCTCTAGTAAAGTTAAGTGTAAATGGCTGTTTATTTTTTACTGCGGCCATAAATTTGTCTGTAATACGAACAGAGATATTAGCTTTTGTTACTTTATCAAGATCTGATTTAATTCCAATAAATTCCTCAAGATCTGGATGTTCGCAGGACAAGCTAATCATTAATGCTCCTCTACGTCCCTGTTGACAAATTAATCCAGTGATCAAAGAGTATAAATCCATAAAACTAACTGAGCCTGTTGTGGTTTTTGCAGAGTTTCTTACTACAGACCCTCTAGGTGCTAACTTGCTAATATCGATTCCACATCCACCACCATAAGAATATGTACGTGCAAGTTTCTTTGCACAATCAAAAATAGATTCAATGTTATCCTCTGGAGGTGTAATAACATAACAGTTGCTAAGTGTGGTTTTTACATACTTATCGTTACTGACATCAATATCTTTGTTTACACCTCTGTTAGCAAGGATTCTCCCACCAAAGAGAAATTTCTTATCCTTAATTAACTGTTTTACTTCCTCATTCCAACCAGAAACTCTATCAAGCCACTGATCAAATGTTTCTCCATTAAACTGATACTTTCTCTCCCAGATATCCTGTCCCAGTTTATTGTCTTTTCCTAACCATTCTTGTACAGTCATTTTGTCACTCCTTTACTCTAAATAAAAATCGTTAATATAATCAATCGCTTCATTAATACCTGTGAAAATCACATCACAATCTTCTGGCAGCCATTCATAACTGTCATAATTGTTGAATCCAATAATGGGAATATGGTTATCTACTGCGAATTGTAGTTCTTGAGCTGTTCCGATAGAAGTGTTTGTATGTTCCAGATTTACAAGGATTAAATCACATTTTCGAATACGTGATAAATAGAATTGTTTTACTTGTTTATTAGTGATTGCATTGCCACCATCACGATCAAAATAACGTGTTGGATTGATTACTTTAATAGTTACATCTTTAGCTTCTGAAATATTTTTAAAAATATTCTCAGCTTTTAATCTCCATTCTTTTCCACCGTCATGCATTTCTCTACATGCACCAGCGAGATATACTGTTAGTTTTTCCATAGATTAGTCCTCATAAGATTCTTCGTTTTTATCATATCGAACACATACAAATTTAGGAAACTGTAAAGATAGATTGTCATCATTTTTATTTGTAGACACTGTTTTATATTGAATAGTTACAATTTTTCCAATAACTTCTTCCGGATGATTCCAAAATTTAACTTTTAAATCTTCAGTTAGTCCACTACCGGCTGATACCTCATACCCTTTGTAGCTGCAAACGATCGATCCAACTTTACCTTTATCTCTCCCTTCTCCCTCTTTTACTCCAGTACAGAAAATATCGCATGTATGGAATTGCTTTACCTTAATAAGTTTATTTGTTCTACAGAACTGATATGGGACATCTAAGTTTAACATACATCCCTCCCAATCATTATTCTCTGCATATTCAAGCCACTCTTGAATTTTACTCTGATCTGTGCCATGATATACTCTTGGAACAACTTCGATATTATCAGTGCCATATTCTTTAATTTTTCTTTCAAGTTCATTAAGTTGTTCAAAACGTACACTATATGGAGTTTTTGTATTATGTGTGTGGAATTCTTCAATAGGTAAAATGTCAAACACCACAAGTTTAATATCTGTTTTGTCTTCAATGTTACTATTTACAATTCCTGTTCCTTTTTTAAATGTATCATCGTCACATAACATCTCAGGGTTCTTATAGAGAAGTTCTCCATCAAGAAAATAATCTTTGTATCCAAGAGCTTCGATATCTTTAACAATATGTCCAAGCCCATTTAACTCTTTATTCTGTCTACTCTTAAAACCTGTACCATCATATGGCCCACGTAATCCATTCATCTTTCTTGAAATGTAAAATATTTCCCCTTTCTTTATTTTACAATCTTTAAGTGGTTTGCCGTTTTGAATTTCAAATGTAGAAATAAGTCCTGGAATAATTTGATTAACAAGTTTAACCCCAGCTCCAAGTTTGAATTTTTTAGTTACCATTTCTTCATAAAACTTGCATTCAGCTTCAGATTTAGAATTGTTGCAGATAAACTTTCTAATAGTAGCTACATCTACATCAGTGCCTGTATTATGAGTTTTCAGATAATCAATGACTTCTGAGAAGTTTTTCAATTCAAATGTTACATAATTTGCAGCCTTTGAAATAGTCATCTTCCCCATCTTTGTGGTACTAATGCCTGTAACGGTATTACCATCTAGTAGGAACACCAGACACTTTTTAAGAAGCTCATTATCCTTATTTTCTCTAAGGATACGCTGCTTTTCATTCAGGCTTGAAGTGTTCTGAATAAGTTTTAGAATTTCAATTACTTCTTCCAATAATTAATCCTCCAATCTTCCGATTACTTTTATATGTTCAGTGAACAGCAATGTTAACTGTCCACTACTATGTACTTCTTCAACTGAAATGCAGTTATTACAAAAACCAATATCTGCAATGCATCCTATAATATTACTTTTATAATTATCATCCATGATAAAAACACAGCAGTCACCGATTCTATGTATAACATTATCATCATCTACAAGAGTGTTATTTTTGATGTACATTTAATTAATCACCACCCTCTTGTAAGTCGATTGATGTATGAAGAAGTTCACTAATTGATTTTGTATTTTTATTAAAATATTTCATAACCTCAATTGCAGGTTCGATGTCTTCAAAAAATAAACCAATATATTCATATTCATTTTTCTTTATAAACTTTTTAATTTTATTTAATTGCTTAAGATCGATGTAACAATTTTCAATCAGTCCATCATAAACAATTTTTATATACTCTCCTTTTAATGGATATAACCCTAAAAGTTCTGAAATAGGGATATAAACCTTAACAGTTATTGGATCAATTTTGATTTTATATTCTCTACCATACTTCTTCATAATCTGAGAAATATCATTAATAAGTTCTATCATATTATTTCCCCTTTCTTTTAATTGTGCTTAACCACGTATTTCTTGCATTATTACTTGTATTTAGACATTTGTAGAATGCCTGTGGTTCAGCACATAATAAACATCTTTTCTTTGCTCTTGTAAGCATTGTATATAACATACAGTTGTCCAATAATTTATAATTGGTATTATCAATTACACAAATAACTGTTTTCCTGGAAGATCCTTGCATTTTATGAGTTGTTAAAGCATAAGCCATATCTAAATCTGCAAGTTCACTTCCTTCGTACCTGATCACTTTATCTTGTTTTTCATAAATTATATTGTTATCTTCATCAAAAACTAATCCAACGTCTTTTTCTACTTTGGGACCAAACGACTGATAGGTAACTTCGCAATAAGTCACTGGCTTTTTACCACTCATATCTTCTCCGATAAATGTGATATAACCAATCTCACCATTAAAGACATTTCGATCATAATCATTTACAGTCTGTACAACTTTACATCCAAGTTTAAATTCTTTCTCTCCAAATGAGATTGACTTCCTTTCATCTTTAAGAAGCACTTCTACAATATCCCTATTTAATTCGTATGCACTGTTTAAGCATCCTTCTCTACGAGGTACAGCGATGCCAACATTGTCAACACCATCTGATTTAACGGCTGAGAAGAACATTTTTAATGCAAGTTGATGAAGTGAGTCTCTAGTATCTCTAAACATGTAATACATGTCCTGTAACTCGCCATGAACTAATTTTTTTGATGTAATAACTTCCGTAATGGGGTTTTTATTATCTCGAATGAGATTTGCATCGGTAAGAATTCCAGATTTTTCTGCTTGACGCATAACTTTTGTAAGCTCATTGATATTTTTTTTTGGTAAACAATGAATCAGATCAGAGAATATATTTCCAAAGCCAATAGGTGGCAACTGTTTATAGTCTCCACAGATTATGATTTTTGTATCATCACCTATAGCTTCTAACCATGCTAAGAAAATTTGTACATTTACCATAGAAGCTTCATCCATTAATACTACAGGAGATATGAGCTTGCAATCCTTATTATAATCAAACTTATTTGGACCATGACATCCTAGTGTTCTATGAATCGTCATTGCAGGATAATCTGTAGCTTCTGTAATACGTTGCGCTGCCATTGCGGATAATGCACAGGCTGAAATATTGTGATTTGCCAGAGAATACGCACGAATAATTCCACGTAAAATTGAACTTTTACCGGTACCGGCTTTTCCTGTAACGAAGCTAATACTCTGCGTTAGTATAGAGCGTATAATTGACTTTTGCTCATCGGTATAGGAAAATCCTTGTTCCTGTTCCGCTTTAGCGATTCCTGCCTCTATTTCATCGTTTTCTATAGGCACTGGTGACGGTTTATTTAATCTTTCTTGAATGATAGACAAAATTTTCATTTCAAGATTGTAGTATAGCTTAAGTCCAATTCTGTTTTCATATTGATGTAAGAATGAATTATTTTCAATAACTCCATCAAATACATCTATACACTCTGGAGCTGAATCTTCAACTGCAGCTTTTAAAATATCTACACTACACCAAGTGTGTCCATCATTTTCGCCAATCTCTGTAAGATAATAAGAAATAAAAGCAATACATCTTTCTCTGGATTCAAGAAGTTCAGGTTTTAATTTAAGTGCCAATTTATCTACCTTCTTAAAACCAAACCCTTTCATAGAACATAAATAATATGGATTGTTTTCAATCTTCTGTTTTAATAATCCAGGGTTTGGTTCGTTACTAAGAAGGTTTTTAATCATTGTGAATGTAACACCTAATGGCTTTAATAACGTGATAATGTCTGATATAAGATAGTTATCAATTATCTTGTCTTTTATTTTCTTCCAAGTTTTCTCACGAACACCTTTAACTTTTGAAAAATCAATTGTATCCAATTTACCATCAGCTACATCATTTACAACATTTGGATATACAGTTAGCAATGAATCTGCCACACTTTCTGGAATAAGTGATTTAAGGAAAATCTTAGAATCTTCTACAGTCTGTGGAGCTAATGCATAAACTGTGATTGGTACATACTGTGCTCCATATTTTTTATCATCCTTATATGTTGCAGTAATCTTATATTCTGAACCAATACACAGTTGCTGCATTCGTCCTGCTAGAGTTCCGACAAAAGCATCACCATGCTCATCTCCAAATAAGTCCTTATGAGTAGTTATCTTCTGACAATTAGGAAGCTGATCAGTTGTATTGAATGAATAAACTCCCCAAGATGTATTTTCACTGTAGAAGCGCTCATATGAAATTCTGGCTGTAAATTCAAACTGCTGATCATCATTACTAATTTGTTCTGAATAACTCATTATACTTTTGCCCCTTTCTTTCTAACATATTTTATCCATTCGCTATATGGTTTGATTTTTTCTACAATTACTTTTTCTTCACTGTCCTTTTTGCAAAGGATTGCTACTTGTTGACCTTTCTTTATAAGATCTTCAAATTCTTTTAATGTTGAATGCCATACAATACCTTCTACAAGCCCAAAGCTTGAATAGATATTAATATATGCAAACTGTTTGCCATTTTTATCTTTCTTCTTTTGCACCTTTGCAATAATTCCAACAATCGTACATTTGTCACCATTTTCAACATCTTCAAATGGAACTAAAAATGTATAAGCTGCATCAAATGGATTATCATTAATAAATACTTGTAATGTTTGAAATTCCCAAAACTGCTCATCTTCAAGGTATTTATTATTTTCCTCTATATATTTCTGGTATCTGATTTCCTGTTTTTGATTAAAGTCTTCTTCCTTTAATCTGTTATATTCTTCTAAAAGTTTTTCTTTATCGTACTTAACTCTTTTACTTGTGCTTGGGATCTCATATTTTGATAAATCAATATGCCATTCTTCTTCAAGTTTTTTATATGTTGGCAAAGACTGTACTTTTGAAAACTTCAATGCTTGATATTGTGACTTTAAATAAGAAATCAGTTTTTTCTTTTTATTCTTACATGGAATTGCTCCAGATTTAATTAATGCCATAACAGCTGATTTACTTAGCGGAATTCTTGAGATTAAGTCTTCAAATGATTTAAATTTACCATTTTTATCTCTTTCTTCTATAATCTGAGCAGATAATGATTCTCCAATTCCACTAATGGCTGATAACCCAAATAAGACTTTGTCATCATGTACTGTAAAATTCATTCCAGATAAATTAATATTTGGTGGACTTACTTCTACATTAAAATATCTTGCATCTAAGATATATTTATTAATAGCACCTGCTTTGTCTTTATTCTGATTAAACAATGCTTTAAAGAAATATGTTGGGTAGTGTGCTTTGAACCAAGCTGTTTCGAAGCAAAGTACAGCGTAACTATATCCATGGGACTTGTTAAAAATGTACCCTCCTTTAGCTGACATATCATCTGCAATTTGATTAGCGAGTTTGTTTGAATATCCATTTTGCACAATTTCATCTCTTAATTTTTCAGACTCTCTTTTACAAGATCTTTGTCCTTTTTCGAGATTCCACGTCTGAATAGATCCGCTTTTCCATATGTTCTTCCACCAAATTTTTTTACAATATCAAGTAATTGTTCCTGGTACAATAAACATCCATTTGTATCTTTTAAAATTGGAATCATATCTGGATGAATATATTCTGGGGTTTTACCACTTATTGCTATATCAACATACTCTTCTAATGCTCCCATGCTATCAGGTCTATATAAAGAAACAACAGCTGCAACATCATTTATATTCTTAGGTTGCAAACGAACCATTAGATCTTTCATTCCGGCAGATTCTACTTGAAATACTCCATTTGTTTTCCCTGATCCTAGAAGTTTATAAGAATCAATATCTGTTTCAAATTCATGATTATTAATATCGTACAACCATGGATCTAAATGTAAGTCATCTTTAATCTCTTTAACAATGTTAAGTGTTGCAACACCTAAAAGGTCAAATTTTACAATTCCAATACCCTCAATATAGTGTTTATCTACTTGAATTACATGTTCGCCCTTTGTTCCGATCTTCATTGGCATATAGTCGTTTATTGATGTATCAACAATTCCAACTCCACCGGCATGAATTGATACTGTTTTAACTCTTCCGCTTAAATGTGAAGCAATATCAAACAAATCAGCATACTGTGGATTATCATTTATAAGAGTTGGATTTACTTTTATACAGTCATCCCATTTATCAAATGTGAATTTTTGAGATAATTTCTGCATCTGATTATATGGAAATCCTAGAATCTTACCTACGTCTGTAATTGCTACTGTAGGAGTAATGTAAGAATAGTTGATAATCTGACATACCCTGTCTTCCCCATATTTGTCTACAAGATATTTAATAATTGCATCTCTGTCTCCTACATCAGTATCAATATCAGGTAATCCAACTCGTTCAGGATTTAAGAAACGCTCAAAAATCAAACCATATTTGATAGGATCAATATCTGTAATGTGGCAACAATAACAGACTAAAGAACCTGCTGCGCTCCCACGACCTTTACCGACTTCAACTCCAAGTTTTTGAGCAGCATTGATAAAGTCCCATACAAATAAGAAATATCCATCAAATCCCATTTCATGAATAATTTTCATTTCATAGTTAAGTCTGTCTCTTCTTATCTGCTGCTCTTCCTCGGACAACTTATCGTAACCTCTATCTTTCCATCCTTCTTTAATCAGATGCCACAGGAATTCATTATTATCATTAAATCCATCTGGTAATGGGAATGTTGGTAGCTGCGGAGACTGAAACGGCATATTAACATTATCAATTAAATCTGCCACCTTATTGGTATTATCCAGTCCTATACATACGTTCTCATAACCAATCTGTGAATCCATACACTCATGGATTTCTTCTTCCGATTGCATATAGCAACCTTCATAAACTTCACTATTCTCGATTGCATTCTTATCATTATTGGTACTTTTTCGACCAATCTGAATTAATTTGTCCTGATAGTATAAATCTTCTTTCTTCGGAGCATGGCTATCAGTTGTGATAATGAATGGTGTGTTTGTGATTTTGGATAATTCTAAAATTTTCTGATTATATAGACATTGATCCTGATGCTGATGCGATTGCATTTCAAGATAGAAATACGGAAATGCTTCTTTGTATTCGTTTATATACTTAATGCACTTGTTAAAATCTTCTTCTCTAGCAATTTTGCTTGCTAAACATGCTGATGAAATAACAAAGTTTTCAGCGTATGGCTTTAGATCCTCAATTGTACATCTTGGCTTAAAGTAGAATCCCTCAAAATTACTTTTTGTAATTACCTTATTTAAGTCTTTACGACCTTGCTCATTTCGAATTAGACATATTAAATGAAAATATTTATTATCTTTATCTCTTACTGTAATATCATTACATTCATATAGCTCAGTTCCAAAAATCAACTTAATATCTGGATATTCTTTCTTTAATAAATCATAATAAATAAAACTGTAAGCATTACCATGATTTGTTGTCGCATATGCTTTTAATCCAAGCTCTTTTGCTCTATCCAACATTTCTTTAGGACTTCCATAACCGTCAAGTAATGAATAGTAATCATGGTTATGTAACGAACTGTACATCTAGTCACCAACTTTCATCTTCGTCTTCATCGTTGTCTTCTATATCTTCGAAAGAAGTGCTTAAAACATCTACATCATCAATAATGAACTGCAATGTTTTAATTCCTTGATACTCACTAATGCATGGATTTCCAACAATATTGATTTTTGCAACATTATCAAATGAATTTTTGAGCCAATCCATAACAGAATTACCATCTTTACATTTAAACTGTACAAACTTAATCTCACCAATTTTAAAGCAATAAGAATCTTCATTCTTGCCCTGAATGGTAATATCGTCTCTATTTACTTCAATATCTGTAATAGCAATCATTGGTTCTTCAATGCCTTGTCCAATCAAGTCTGTAAATTTTGTCATCTCATAAATGATGCTTTCATTTACATCGTACTCTGGAATGATAAAATCACATAAATAGACTTTAGTGAAATCTTCATCCTTTAATTCATCATTGAATATTTTTTTTGCTTTTTCTACGTTATCAACTGGGATTTCAATACCGAATGCAGATTTGTGCCCCTGAGCAAAATTGAATTGATTGTTAGACTCTACAAGATCTCTGAAACTTTCAATAGGACTATGGTTTATATTTCGTCCACTACCACCAAATACAATGGTATTTGTTTTATAATCATAATGCTTCTTTAATAATAAACATGGCCTGTTGTACTTCTCTGCTACTTTAATTGCACATACACCTGTCATTCCACCATCAAGAAGTTCTGATACATCACACATGATTACTTTATCAGTAGGATTTTCTCCAATCTGATCAAATATCATCTGTACACTTTTTTCACGGCTTTTATCCTGTCTTGCTTTTGCATTCTTTGCAAGTCGTGCAGCTCTATCATAAATACTTTCCTTGATAACCTCTGCAGGTTTATCTTTTGTGGCACGTTTCTTATATTCAAACCATGCATCCTGTTCAATGAAAGCTTTAAACATAAGCTCTTTTTCTTCCGGTGAACCGAAGCGAGTACATCCGTTTAAAATCGGAGTAATATACCACTGCACATTATGAATATTAACAATTCCGCCCATACTATATTCCTGAGCATTTATAAGTGCTTGAAAGAATTTATTACTGATATTGTGCAATCCAACCTCTACGAGATATTTTGTTTCAGCTGAACGCATATCCATTACATCTGAAATATTTGCTAAAGCAACCAAATCTAAAAAGTCATCTGCATATTCACACCATAAAAAATCATCTAACGCTTTTAAGAATTTATATACAATCCCAGCTCCACATAAGCTTTTATTTGTATAAAACTCACTCATCTGATTATTTACGATTAATGCATATGGATTGTCTATTAAGTTTCCTTCTTTATCTTTTGCTTGTTCGTGATGATCTAAAATAAGAACATCAACTCCACGATCTTTCAATGTTTTGCATGATTCTACATCATTAGTACCTGCATCAGGAACAATCAGTAACTTTGTATCCTTATCAACAATTACATCATCGTCAAGTCCCTCAAGACCATGTGCTTTTGTTCGTTTGTGAAAAATATATCCAACAGGATAATCCTTATTTAATCTTTTAATATACGAATACTTCATTGCTGCACAACAATTTCCATCTACATCTTCGTCTATAAGAATCTGTATTTTATCGTTATTATCAAAATGGCTTAAAAATAATTCAACAGCTTCACCGATATTATCAAGTAATCCATAATCAAGCTCTGCAGAGTGATCTAATGATAAATACTCTTTTGGATTCTCAATATCTCTATTTTTCAGAAAATTAATCTGAATATTCTTTAAGTCATTATATTTATTTTCCGAATTTTTATATAACTTAAACTTCAACTTTCCAATCACATCCTATCTGTTAACGGATATACATTATTTTCCAATAAGTATTCCCATCTATCTTTATTATCCGATGGAGATTCTTTCTCACCTGTTAGCTGATTGTCTTTATCGAACATATAATACGCTGGAATGCCATCTGGTAATCTATCCGAAATTCTCAGTATATCATCCAAAACAACATCTTTATCAAAACAAAATACAATCTTAACGCCAAGTCTAATCAGCATATCTAACTGATGTCTTGAAATATTCTTTCCTCCTGTAGATACTGCATTTTTATATCCATAGGACCATAGCTGCATTACACCTTTTTCTGATTCAACAACATATACGACTCCTAACCTTTTTATATATGGAAGCGTTTTATTCAATCCGAATAGAATTTTTGATTTTGCACATTTCTCCAAATACAAATATTTACATTCAGATTCATCAACCTCTTTTTGAAATAATCGACCCTTCACTCCGACTAAATCGCCAATTTCTGAATATATTGGTATTGTTATTCTATTTGTTTCGGTATCATAGCCAATCTGAAATTCTTTCTGGGTTGAATAACTAATCCCATCTTCATAAAATAAGTCATTCACGTAAGGTTTATAGTAGTCAAGTATTTCAACAGGTATTGGTTTTAATGGAACTTCTTTCTCATCAGTTTGCTCTGTAGACATTTCATTAACTAATTTCAATATCTTTAAACTCTCAGGTATATCTGATTCAAAGTCATGATAATAAGAAATTCCAACCTCTTGACATATAAATTTAAGGCCTTCAGGAAATGAAAGTTTCTCACAGAAGCAAACTAAATCAATAATATCAGTAGCTCTGTTAGTTTCGACCATTTGTCTTGTGTAATTTGTACATGATAAATTTTCCGTATTATATATTACGATTGCACCGGTATTATCACCGTCTGGATTTCCGCAGGTCCAATAATCTCCATGAAATTTAATATGATGGCAGTGAATCGCATCAAGAATCTGTTCCACATAATTATTTTCTAATATATATTCTTTTAATTCTCTAGCATCCACTGCCAATCACCTCACTAATTATTTTTGTCTTTGTATTAACTGCCCAATATTTATCCAAGTATTGTAATCAAGATTAATTTCGAATAACATAATCTTGTCCTTACTTCCAGCTCTGTTTTTATCAATTTTAATTGCAAAATATTGCTTACCTAAATCCAGGTCAGATATTGTAGGATCACCCCATCCAGGAGTATCACATATCATCT
Organism: Ruminococcus sp. AM42-11; assembly: GCF_003480145.1. Classification (NCBI taxonomy): domain Bacteria; kingdom Bacillati; phylum Bacillota; class Clostridia; order Eubacteriales; family Oscillospiraceae; genus Ruminococcus; species Ruminococcus sp. AM42-11. The sequence continues at coordinate 19,623 of NZ_QUIO01000028.1, forward strand.
GATATTTGTGGTATTCACTTTTTTCAATCATCTTTCCAAGAGTAAGCGTATCAGTAACATGTTTAATACCTTTACTAGATGCAATATTCATAGAACTCAACTGGAACACATCTGTAAACTTACTATCATCAGATAACTGGAATACTGCAAATCCAAACATTTTAAGCTCTTTTGTAATTTCCTTAAGCTTAGTTGCAATCTGCTTTAACTGCGCCCAGTCCTCTACTTGATAGTTTTTCAATGTATCATAACCATAATAGGTTACTTCATTTACAAGCTTCGCCTTACGTAATTCAAATTCAATACGTTCCATAGAATAATCGTCCTGGACATCTTTGTACAAAAGCTTACCTTTTGTATTCTCATCAATCCATTCTCCTACTTGAACGATTTTGTGATACTCATCTGAATCACGTTCAACCCTTTCTATATACTCTTCTTCTGACTCTGTATAAATACCATTCTCATCTATATGCCTACGAATTATCTCACCGTTTCTATCTCTGTACGCACCCAAAACAATCTCACGTTCTGGCTTCTTGATCTTAATACCATGCAATTCTTGATATTCTTTATTATTTATTACAGTAACAATCATACAGTTTTTAAGGTCATCTTCGTCCATCTCATTAGACATAAGAAGAAAGTTTTTATGTTGTACCAAAGTCACATAAGCTGCTAATGCAATAAGCTTTCGAGATTTACCACCATTTGAGATAAAGCCCTCAAAGTGCGTTTTACCCTCTCGCATCCCAAGAAAGAATTCATTGTACATTGGCCAGGGATATGGAAGTCCAAAGTTTGGTTTCTTCAAATACCTTTTAATCTGATCAGCGTTACCTTTTGTAAGCTCTACTGCTTCTTCACCGGCATTGATTACAGTGTGAATTTTATCAGCTTTAGCTCTGATAACCCTGTAAATATCGTTAGCTGTCATCTTATCAAAATTCTTATGAGCAAGAATCTTATCAACAGGATAGCCGTTTCTTCCATACTCCCTAACAAGAGAGTATTTTTTTACTGTATCAAAATAATTCTTGATGTCATTCGAATCTGCCAAACGCATAAATTCACTAATTGTCTTCCAACCGTGATATTTCTTATAGTTACTCATTCGCTCGGCATCCTGTGACATAAATACATTTAGCTTTGTTTCATCAACTGTTTGGGAAAATTTAAGATAGTAAGTTTCAAGACATTTATAAAAGAAATAGACTACTTCATCAGAAAAGTCATATTTTGGTCTCATAAAATTGCCATATGTAACATACAGGTCCGGAGATTTATACAATGCTCCAACAAACATAATCTCAGATTGTACATTACATACATTATTAATTTCTTCCATCTGCCACTCCTTATCCAAAAATATCATTTAGTAAATCGTCCAAGGAGTCATCACTATTATTATTTGTTTCAACTGTTTTTGGCTGTGGAGCAGTTGTTAATATTAATTTTTCATCAGTTTTATCTGATTGAGCTTCTGCCTCTAAGATTTTTTGCTTTTCAAGGAATTTTAAGTAAGAGTCATATTTGTTATATAGAACTTTTAAATCGTATTTAACTCTTGATACTCCTGTTATATCCTTACCTTTTGCAATATTCTGTGCATTAATTTTATCCAGATAAGATTGTTTACGCACAAACATGTCATATAAGTGCTTTGGTGGAATTTTAACACCATATTTACCATCATATAGTGCTGCTATAGAATCCCATGGAACTGTCTGAATATCATACTGTTTTCGGATATAATCATTAACAAGCTTTTCATCGAAGATTTTATCTACTTCTTTGACAGCTGCTATTTTATATTCATTTAACTTTGTAATATCCTTTTTTCTTCCATTAAAAACACCTACAATCTTTACATATGCATCTTCTTTGTACTCTGGAATATTTTCCATAAATATTGGTTTGTCTGAATATTTCTTTTTAAAACAGTCTTCATGCCAATACTTATTTTTAAATACAAGAATATCTTTCTGATCTGCATCTTCAATGACAATATCTTTTGAGCAGCCACCACATTTTCTGTGGAATCCTGCAGATTCTTTAAAACACTTTTCATGGTAGAAAAGCCCATCAAAGAATACTACATTTTCCACAGATTTATTTCTTTCAAAATGGATGTGGCGTTGGCAGCAATGGCAAACTCTATCAAATTCATTAACTAAATTATCATTCTTTGCTCGTGCCATAATTTATCCAATCAGTTTTTCATTGTCTCGATAACTTCCTGTAAAACAGAAATATCATTTACATTCTTGTACGCAGTTGGTAAACCTTTTGCTTCAAGTTTTTCTTTAAGGGATTTTTTTGCGACTGGAGAAAGAGAATTTTTAATAGATACGATTTCTTTGCGAAGATCGTCTGGTGTTGGTGATGTGGAAGTGTTATCTGAATCGGTAGCATCTTCAACAACCGGATCACCAACTCTACCTAAAACTTCTTTAGCATACAGATCCTGCTCTACCTCAACAGCTTTAACAAGGTCATTTTTAATTACAAATTCTTCTTTGTCCTTAGTTCTATCAAGAGCAGCTTGCCAATCAAGAAGTGATGGGTCTTCAATAATCTCGCCTTTTTTATGAATATGAGTACGATCTTTTTCAACTTCTGCACAAATCTGCCCGGTTTCTTTGTCAAAGAATGTTCTTAAAACAGTGTTAGTATTATAATCAAGTCCCTTAAATCCATCAGGAATTTTTCTTCCTGTTGCTACAGACTGAAATTGTCCATCATCTGTTTTTACACTAATTTTCTCATCTGCTTCACGACATGTTGTAATGCAATTTACACCAGAAGACATAAGGTCAAGAATAAGATCCTGTCCTTTAAACTTAATAGTAGACCAGTCCTTTATTTCAAGTCCGGCACCTTCAATTTTTACAAGCCTTTCATCACCAAGTAACCCAGCCTTATCTGCTTTTACTTTATTTCGTTTTTTAGAAAATTCAACCAATCCAGACTGAGTTGTTAAATTAAGAATAGTTGCACCATCCACAATAATTGCGTCTGCTCTAAATGGTTCACCATATGCATCTTTCACAATTTCATCCGTTTCATTTCCATCTTCATCAAGTTCATATAAATCTTCATGGTTTTTTACTTTTGCAATATACTGCCTTACTTCCGTAAGTGACTGTGTATAAAGAATGTAAATATTATCAAGGTTAATTCCTGCGGCTTCCATATCATCAAGGTAGCTATCAAGACCGCCTGTCTCTGCATCAATATAAAGAACCCTAAAAGGTGTTCCGTCCTCTCGTTTATAATAAGCAATCTGTGATGCTAATGTTGTTTTGCCTGTGAAAGTATCTCCATAGATAATCATGTTTAATTTTGTTTTTGCCTGTTTAGCTTTTCTACCTTTTGCCATTTAATTATGCTCCTTATATATATAAATTAATTTGTTATATTTCTCAAATGTTGGGAGGAAATTTAATTCCTCCCAGTGGTCAATTACCACTCTTCATCCTCTTCGTCAGCTTCTCCAAGGTTACTATCTCCCCATCCGCTATCGTCAGAATCGCTACCATAATTTTCCTCGGCTTTATTAGCGTTTCTAATCTTCTGCATTGCTTCTTCGATAGCTTCCTTAGAGTACAGGTCTTTTTCAATGGTAGTCGGGTCAGCACCAGTCACAATGTACTCACGTTTAACAGGGGTAGAAACTTTCTCCATTTCGTCCTCTTCTCCCCATCCATCATCTACAGCAACTTCTTCTACCTGAACGGAAGCCTGTACATGACCGGATACTTTAAGTGCCCAATATGGTTTCACTTTCTTCCTAAATGTCATCGCAAGTTTTTTCTGCTTTTCATCAACAGGGTCAAGAATAAATTCAACATCCTCAATATTTGAGTAAGTTACAACCTTACCGGAGATAACATATCTTCCTGTTTCCTTATCGTCTTCAACTTCTTTTTCAATTCCCATAAAGACAATTACCTGATTGAAGTTGTTCTGAGCTTTAAATTTTTCACTATCAAATTCACATGGGGCACAAAGAGAAATCTGAGATGGTTCCATAGATTTGTATCGTTTGATGTTACCTTTATCATCGCGATTACTGCGATAAGAAATGCTACCTTTTACAAAAACGCTTTCTCCGTCTTTAAGATTATTACGAATCTCGGCACAAGCATCATAATCTGTAAGTACCTTTTTATCATTTACCTGTTCACCTTTTTCATTGGTTACTTTAGTAAGTCCAAGATTTTTACCAATAAGTCTAAATCCTTCATTCTTTGGATCTTCTGCAAATTTAAATCTGTTTGCCCAAGATACCGGCTGTGATGTTCCTTTTTTACCTTTTTCTTCTGGCTTTTTATAGAAGTAAACTTTCTCCTGTTCAATTCCAGTAAATCCGATATATAAATCTCGACCTTCATCATATTCAAGACCGAAGTTTACGATTCGCATTTCCTTGCCGGTACGTGTCTGCTTTTCAGTGTAGAAATTATCTTTCTTAGTTCCTTTAACTACACCTTTGATCATAAAGTTACCTTTTGTTTCCGGGAGATTGAATAATCTCTGTTTTTTAGTATTGTTCTCCAAATTTAGAGACCTCCTTTGAATATATATAAATTTTTTAATTGCAACCTGTATATAAACCTAGTAATTTACTAGGAGAATAAAATGGAAATTTATAAGATAAACAGCCCAGTGGCTGAAAATCGAACCATATAAAATTGAATTTTTATTTTGGAAATGTTGGTGAAGAAGATCACCAATTAGAAATTAATTATCAAAATGATCGTAATACCGATAAAGACTTACTACATCGTCAAGATTATCTTCTGATCCATCATAGAAAACATACGAACCTTGCAGATAGCCACCAAGTACTTCTTCAATATATGTCCTTACTATTCTCAAAGTTTTACCAGAATAATAGCTGTCATCTACGAAAATAAATGGCTGATTCTTATAAGAATCCAATTTCCAATTAGAATATTGAATTGGGTTACCCTTTCTTAAACTGCCATTAATATACTCAATACTGCAGTCGCTTAAAAACCATTTATATTTCAATCTCAATGCTGCAATCTTTTCTCCAATTTCACCTGATATGATGATATTTTTTACACTTGATTGTGAGATATGTGTTAGATATGATATTAGAAAATCTTCATCGTTTTTGATTAAATCATCTAGTTCATTGAAATATTCTTCTCCACCGCCGTGAAGATCAATACACTTTTTTGTAATTTGACTCATTCGGTGCTTCAGTTCATTTAGTGTTAACCGTTTCATAACTTATACTTCCTCGTTTTTGTTTAGTTTTTACTTATTTCTAAGCAAGTACACAGGATAGGATTCGAACCTACATTCTAATATCCTGCCATTTAGACGACCTGTGCTACCGATTATATAAAATGAAAGAAATTTTAATTGAGACACTGTAATTCTTATTAATACCCTATAGGTGATTCGATATAATTAATGCTCCAAGAGCGCAATACATATAAATCACAGTACCTCAAATACGGATGATGGGACTCGAACCCACAAGGTTGTTAACCGCTGGAACCTAAATCCAGTCTGTTTTCCTATTTCAGCACATCCGCTTATTTTGGCAAGAACCTGTATAACTTGCCAGTAACTCTTATACTCTCACTTATACAAACAAGGTGACGTGAGCGAATTACTTTTTAGAAAAAGATCCTTGTTATATTCTTCTTCTCAGATTTTTATGTAGGCGACCATCGCAGAAACCTACTGCCTTATCTCTGCTACTCAACAGATCTCGTATATCTCTTACGCTGAATCTGGCTTCCGCAGATTACGGACTATCGTAGAATCCACACAGGACTCATATGAGATATTTTTGGCGACGGTTTTTCGTGCTTTATTTAATTGTATTTTGTATTTTTACGCGCTTTGCTTAATAAATCTTTTGAGTTCACATTCACCGGTATCCTGATTTTTACTACAAAATTTTTATTAAGCAAGTGGACCATCTGTGATTCGAACATAGAAATCTTTCGCTTATGAGGCGACTGCCTTAACCGTTTGGCTAATGGTCCTTAGTTTGATAGAGCAAACCCTGAAATCTCTATCTCTCATTTATTTTAAGACTAATGAGTTTGTCCCACATATCAAGCACTTAATGCGGCTACATTAAGCTGTGGCAAACCATTTGTACGCCGAAATGCTAACCATAACGCAGATGTCATAAGGATTTAAAGTCTGTGTTTTTCTATTCAGTTTATTAAGGTCGCATGAAAATACATCTAAAAACAGTAGACCTAACTGGGCTGGTAGGATTCGAACCTACGAATACGGAGGTCAAAGCTCCGGATGTTAACCGCTTCATCACAACCCAAAAACAATTTCATATCTTCAATTTATTTTCCTCTTTCGAGGAATAGAACTGGGACGGAATCGAACCGCCTGTATTCGAATTCAACTACTTATCTCTTTTCAGATAACATAGCTTGTGCGCCAGATATATTATCCTAGTGATCCAGTTCATATTATAATAGGAAGAAACTCTTCCTAAGAGACACATCTGAGGGTTGAACTCAGAACCAATTAAGGCTCCCCATCTGGAATGTGTCTACCAAGATTGAAACAACTTTGTAAAGCAAACCTTTTTAGAGTACTCTGATCTTCTTATAAGGCTCATCGCCACAAGAACCATAACCACATACTGTAAGTTTGATTGAACTTCCAAAGATCCTTACGATTTTTTCACGCACAGCTGCTATTCTGCTGTTACTAAATACGTAAAAGTTTAACCATACTTTTCGATTGCTCTAGCAGTAAACAAATCTTTCGTATAGCTTCGAAATTCCAGAACTACTGCGCTCTGTAGGTGGATCATACACGATATTGTGTAGTCAAACGGTACGGCAACTCGATGTTGAGAAGCGTTTTCTGTGACACCACAAATCTGAAATCTCTAATAGGACATCTGGGAGTCGAACCCAGTACAGACTGCTCAAAGTCTCTTCACCATCGAAGTCATGTCCCACCTCAACACTTTAGGAGGTATAAGAAATAAGAAATCTATTTGGGTAGCTAACCCAAATCCTGGATTCGGATTCGAACCGGCAAATACATGAGTTTCATGTGTTATAACCATTTAACTATCCAGGACGTTCCAACTGTGGCTTTGTTAGAACTAAGAAACAAGGTTTTAATAACCGCATTGATTTATTTATAAGATGAACTTCACCACTTAACAGCCTTGTACAAACCACAGAGCCGATATAATCATGCTACAAAACTTTTTCAAGGTTTTTATCAAACTTTGGAACTTATCAACTTTACTACGTGAACTTTATATCAAAAATAAGCTTTGAACTTTTAACTTTAAGGTTTGAACTTTCTATCTTTAAACTTTACAGTCATCCAGAATAAGTATCATATAATCTACCAATTATAGATTTTGTAATGTTTTTCAGATTATCACTCTGACCTTTTACATTAATTTTTGAGGCCAGCTTGTTTAATTTTTTACTTTACTCTATGCTGACTGAAAGACTAAAGGATTATAGTTCAGTGATTTTCGATAAGCAATGAAGGAAATCTTTTATACAACTGTTCGTATAACAATGGCTATTTAGCTATTATATGGGTCAAAAATCGCTTGTATAATTTTCAACCAATAATTCACTGACCATTTATTAATACTCAATTGTAACTGTTGTTAGTGCGTTACTTGTGCTTAAAACAGAGTCTACTTCTGCTTCAAATGAGGAAATTTCGTCAGATAAAACACGGATTTTATTTTGCACATTTATCGGATCAATCAACGCCCATGTGTTAAGATCAATGTACTGCTGTTTGGCTTTTGTAACTTCATCGGTAGAAGTTTTACCCTCTTTCTGTCCAAAAAGACCAGTTACATAATTTTCTGACTTACTTTCAAGAATCTCATTCTCTTTGTTTGTTTTTGCCTGTGCCTGAGAAAGCTGTTGCTGCATTCTGTCAAGCATCTGTCTCTTGAACATCATACTGTTATTTTTCATGTTGATTGTTTCTGCTACAGTACGTTCTTCTTCATTTTCTCCAATTTTAATCTTAACTTTTGTTACTGCATTTGAAAGCATTACTGCTCTCTGCAGAGCTTCAAGTCTACTCATAAGATCTACATCTTTGTCGTAACATCCTGTAATAATCTTCTCATATTCATCAACATCCATTCCGGAAATTTTTGACTGAGAATTTTTTTTGCAAGATACAAAAATTGAATTGTAAATCTCACTCTGGATTCTGTCTTTAAGGATTTTAATTTCTGCTAACGCTTTATGTACTGTCATAGTTTCTTTTGTCATAATTTTCTTCTCCTTTAAATTGAATTTTATTCTTTAAATTTTTAACTTTGAAATACTCATTTCTGAGTTAACGGCACCTGTTGGAATCGAACCAACATCTGATGATCCAAGGTCATCCGTGATAACCATTACACTAAGATGCTTTATATTGACGGTTGCTACACCGCCAAATATATCTTCGTCAGATAAAATTCTATTCACTCAGATTCGCTATTTTCTGAACCGCTCTCTTATGAACTGCTGCTACAGTTTCCTGGCAGTATCGCCCTTGTTCCATACCAGTCACTTGTATGTACTCTCTGTTTTCTAAGTTAGGCTTCACCTTACTTAATGTAAGGACCGTAAGTTAAGTTTATCGTCATTCTTATCTGGACTCTCTATTATTTACTTCTAAATTGACATTCAATTTATTTTAAAAAAGTACCTCTAACCGAACTTGATACCGAAAAGTTTTTAATTACAGTTACTAAGCTTTATTGTTAATTCCCAGAAATTAATTTGAATATTCTTCTGTACTTGTATCCGTAAACTTTATACTATAATGAATAAGAAAAATTCTAACTATCACTCTAACAATTAACCCAAACAATAACTCACTTACTTGTGTTAAATGTATATTTACTTTTATATAAATAATCTATATGTAAAAGTAACTGTAATACGGAAGATTGATTACATTAACTACTTCCCATTAGAGGTCAATATCAATCTCAAATTTGTACTCTGCTGAACTGTTTACAATATTAAGTTCTTCCTGAATTTCTGAAATTTCGGTATACACACTGTCATATTTTTTCTTTGCGTCCTCAAGATCATAATTCAAATAAGTGTATTCAATATCTTTGTTTATTGAAGTGTTTCTTATCTTTTTCTGTCTGGTAGCAAGTCTGCTATAAATACTCTTCTCTCTTTCGAGTATAGCTAATCTAATAATGTTGTCACCGACAGTAATCCATTCTTCATAACTACTGAGTTATTAAACACAGATTTTGCATGTCTGATTGTAATAATTTTCTTATCAATCTCATCAATCTGTGAGATAGTCTCATTCAGATTGAATTCTGCTTCCTGCTCTGCTTTGATCTGGTCGTAATTCTCAGTTATTGCCACAATGAATGTTGACATTTTAGAAATCTTATCTGTGAGAATACCTTTTTCTTGCTCTAACTTCTTAATCAGCTTATTGGCTGCATCAGATGTAACTTTAATCATTTATTATTACCTCCATATTTATTACTTCCGATTCTCTTTGCTTTTTGTTTCAGTTTTTCATTAATCTCTTTCATCTGCAGCGTAATGATTTTGTTCTGCAAGTAAGCAGGATTAATTGGAAACTGTTCATCTCTAAGAATTACTTCCGAATCTGCCTCAAATTTATTACACATTTTTACCGCTTCATCGTGATCAAAATTTTTCATTTCAATCTTAATGTCAAATCGTCCATCTCGAATAAGAGCAGGATCTAGTCTATCAATATAATTTGTTGTTGCTAAAAATATTGTTTTCTTACATGAGTTAATTCCATCTAAGAGTTGCAATAATGCTTGAAAATTTTCTTTGTCTGCAGAGGTAACACTATTATCACGTTTACTTACCAGAACATCGATATCTTCTAACACTACAACAGAATCTTCTAATTTTTTCCAAAATTCATTCTTTGAAATTAATTTTGATAAATCATTCAATGTGAACTTAACAAGAGTTAAGTCGTACTTTGTTGCCAAGACCTTGGCAAAAGTGGTTTTACCAGTACCAGGTTCACCATAAAGAAGGATGCCAATTTTGTGATTAATTCCACACGATGTAAAATACGTTTCAGAATTCAACCATGCGTCCAAATAGCTAAATATTTCATTTTTTTCTGGGAATATAATTGCGTTTTCTGAAATACCATCAATTTCATCGTCAAGTTCATTTGTCATCTTATCTGTTTTATCAATTTGCAGAGTATCTATTGTCATATATTTACTATTATATTTATCGCAAAATTTTCTAAAAAAATCTGCATGTTCTTTTCTATGAGGACCGATAAAATAAATATTTGCATAATCTAAAAAACTACCCTTACTTAATTTGGCAACCACTTTAGTTTTATCTTTGCAAGTAAATACAAATTTTCGTTCATATGGAAGCATATAATAAACTCTATCGTTTCTCACAAAGCACTGTTTATATTCCTCTATATCACCAATATATTTTTTGTATAGTTTTGGATCGAGTTTATTTAAATACCAGCAAATATTTTTAATATCATCAGAATATGATGTAAAAAATCCAACAATTAATTTGTCTTGAAGCCTATTAATCTTATCAACAAAATAATTTTTTCCAATCGTAAATAAAAAATCATTCACGTTGTATTCAATGGCATTTTAATTCCAAGCTGTTTTGTTAAATTTGCTGCATCTTGGAAATTATGTAGCAAAGCACCGGCATTAAAATATCGTGTATAATTTAGCATTTAATATCTCCAATCTATTTATTTACCAAATACCCTCTTGAATACCATATAGTTCGTACCGCCAGGAATCGCAAATATAATATTCTCAAAAGTATCTGCATAATATTCTTCTAATTCTTTTTTGAAACTATTCGCAACAAATTCTGCATCATTACCAAATACACCACATCCCCATGCGCCAAGAATTAATGTATTAACTTCCTCTTCTTTTGCAATATCAAACATAAAATGTATACGATCAACCATTACAGAATTACAATCGAAATCAGATTTACCACAATATTTTTGAGCTGCAGTTTTGTTTGGTGCTGCACAAGTAATAACATCTACATAAATTTCTTCATCATCTCTTATGAATAAAACATCAGGATTATATAACGCACGATTTGTATATAATGCGAAGTTCTTAGTCATTCTATTGAATTCATAATAATCTTCATCAAATTCAGATAATACATTATATAAGAAGGAACTATGGCAAAGCATTTCTTCCTGTGCAGATGAACCATCTAAAAATTTTCCACCTGGATTTTTATAGCTTGCAAAATTAAGAACTGCTGTTTTACCTGTATTTTCATAAGAAAATATTGCCTGTACGCTATCCATGTCTTCTACAGTGATTTTCTGATGAAAATCCGGTTTACTATCGCATTCTTTTTTACAATAAAATCCTTGATCATATACTTTTGTATTGTTTACACACTCAGTAATTTCCAAACTATATAACTCTTCCATTTTATTTGTGTGGGCATTTGCCTTTTTCTTTAACTCATTTTTTCTATCCCAATATCCCATTACCAAATCCTCACAATCTGGCGATATAGTAAAATTTCTTTATCATTTATCTGCTTATCATCATGTAAGTGTCCGAAGAACCATTTTTTAAATTCACACTTATATTTAATTTCTTCTAAATATGCATTTAGTTCATCTGTCTTAAAAGACCCATGACTATACAAAGCTTTTGTACTTGAAGTACAGTCATGTGTAATTATATAATCAACTTTCCAGTTGTTATTTTCTAAATTATCTAATCCAATTTGCATCTCTTCTTGAGTTGGCATTTCTTCTTCCCACCATGAGATGCCTTTTACTCTATAAAATAAATTATCTTTTCTAAGTTGTTTTTGTTTCTCTGTAAAGTCTGGATCATCTAAATCAAGCAAATTCTCAATATCATGGGATCTTGCACCGCCGAAAATAAATATTGTGCAGCCATCAATATTAAAAACTTGACCTCTCATTAGATGAAGTACATGTGGTCTAATCTCATGAACTAATCCACCATTCCATTCTTTTACAGGATAGTCATATAATCTATTGAATGCCTCGTGATTACCGTCTACAAAAAGAGTTGTAAATTTTTTGGCTTCAAGCCAGTTAAGCCAATACTTTTCTGAATGTGTTTCAGTTAGATAATTCCAAACCAATCCGAAGTCACCACAAATAATTACATAATTTTCATTTTGATCGGTAAACGTTTTCTGCTCTGGAAAATTATCCATACTTAGTCTTGTTACATCACCATGCGTATCTCCTGTTATGTAAATCACTGCTTTTCTCCAATTAATTCTTTATATTTTTCAATATCTACAACAGCATATTCACCGACTTCATATTCAAAATCATTTGTACAATTTGCTAATTTATGTACATCGTTAAACTGAGTGCAGCGTTTTTCGCACATATATCGGTTTTTATAAAATGATCCACCTTTACATTTTGTTGCTCTGACAATTTTTTTAGTTTTTTTATCTCTTAATGCGTATAAAACCTCGTAATCCTTATTTTTACTCATAAGATCCATCCTTTTACCATTTTCTCCAACCACCAGCTCCATCAGATACAATATCGCATCCGCAAATTTTACATTTCTTCCGAACACCTTTTGAAAAATGATGATATACTCCACTTGGCTTATGCAACCTAGAATGTCATGACATAATCTTTTTAATGGAGCAAATGGTGTAAACATCCAGATCATTGCCAATATCCATGTAAATAAGCAAATCGGAAATACTACACATAAAATCAACATAATAAATGTTTTAATTATTATCATATCTTCTCCATTTCTCTGGTCCACCAGTTAAGGCAGACCAGATTATTATGTATTACCAAACTTCATAAATTTTCTCTAAAACATCTTTAAACGATTCGGCTTTATCAATGTAAATACCACATTCGCATAAGATATTAATAGACTCATTTACACTATCAGCCTCGGTTAAAGCGTAAATAATATTATTGTGTAATTCTCTTTTATCCATATTATTTCTCTTCTTCGACAGTTGTTTCATTGGCATCGTCTGTCATATTAATAATTGTTCCGGAAGATCCACTAACCATTGGAAGTTCGCCATTCCAACGCTCCATCTTAATTTTCTCAATAAGTTCTGGAGTTAAGCTCTCTGCAATCTTCTTGTTTGCTTCTGCTTCGGCTTCTGCAGCAATCTTAGTAGCTTCTGCCTGACCTTCTGCTTTGATTTTTGCCTGTTCAGCATTAATCTGTGCGGTTTCTTTATTCTGCTCTGCTGTGATAAGAGCAACTTCTTTCTCTTTTTCAGCATTAATCTTCGCAGTCTTAGCTTCAATTGTTGCAAGTTCCTGATCCTGCTGTGCTGTTACCTTTTTCTGAATTGCAGCTGTAGTCTCTTCATCTGTTTCAATTCTTGTAAAGTTTACAGTATCAATAATAATTCCGTATTTGTCGAATTTTGCTTTGAGATAATCATCAAGTGCCTGATTAAGCTCCTGCCTTTTATCACCAAATACATCAGTTACAGGATATTTTGCAGATACTTCCTGAGACCACGCAATAATCTTAGGTTTAATGAATGTATTTTTAATACTTTCACCACTCTTACCTTTAAATGTTTTGAAAATCTCTGTAATTCTATCCTCATCAAAACGATATGAGAATTCCACATCTACATTGATTGATTTTCCATCAGATGTTGGAATATTAAAGCTTTCGTCTTTATCAGAATCGCCCTTATCATCTTTAGTAAGATAAGACTGTTCGAGGGCGATTGAATATTCCGTTACTTTCTGTGTAGGCGTTTTAAAATTCCATCCCTCTTTCATAGTTTCACCATTAACTCCACCATGAGTAGCATCATATATAATCCCAATATAACCAGGGTCAATCTTAACTGTGTTTAAACCACCCAATGCAAGTCCACCAACAATAACAGCTCCAGCAATAATTCCACCAGTTCTTTTTTTACTCATCTTTTTTATCCTCTTTGTTTTCATTTTCTTTATCTTCCATTGCATCTTTAACACCATTACTTAAATGTGATGAAATCCATCCGATAAACTTGAATGTACCGATATTTGCAAGTAAAATCCATAATAAAATTGCTCCAATAATTACTAAAATGTAGAATGAAATCATACTAATCCCCTCTTATTTTGTCCAATCGCCTGCAAATGCTTTTGGCTTCTCTGTCTTGATTTTCTGGATAGCTCTTCCAAAAGCAATCTCCTTCTTACCAGGTTTCATCCCAGACTGTGCAAGAACAGTCACATTTTCAGTAACTTTTGTCCATTTACCATCTTCACCTTTCACCTTGTAAGTTTTTTCTGTTTCTTCATAACTTTGTTCCATGCGTTTTTCTTTGTCATGTTTTCACCTCATATTGATATAATTGTTTTAAAACATATAGCACATAAGCTATAAATTTTTTTACATAAGCATTTTTGCCAAAGCTTCAAGTTCAAGCTCTGTACGCTTATCATCAGATAAAAGCTTATTCAAAGTGTTTTCTGTCTCTTTTAATTTCTTCTCTTTTTCTGCTCTAGTTAATACAGAAATCTGTGTATCAATATCGTGCATCCATTTATCAATAGTGAATCCAGAAATTGTAAACTCATCAAGATCCATATCCAAATCAGATGCAGCCATTTCATACATATGTAACTGTACTTTTAATAATTTTAGCTGTTCTACATTCATTACTCTAATGGACTTCTTGTCTACATCTGGTGGTGTAAACACAGTAGAAGTCTCAGACTGCAGTGATCTTGGAAGCTTCGCAAGCTCTTCTCTCTGTAATTCTACCTTCTTTTTTAACAATAAGATTGTTTCGTCATTTTTGTTTGCCATAGTTTTATCTCCTTTTTTTATTTAATATACATCTTTGGTATAATCATGGAATTCTTTACCATCCAGATGCTTATATATTCTATATTTTGGTTTTAATAAATTATATAATTCTGATAATAAATAATCTTTTCCATTGTATCCAAACAATCCAGTTCCACGATTTTTATACGCTTCAAAGTTATTTAAATCTTTATCGTATGCATTCATTCTATAAAAATTTTCAGAATTTGTTATTTCCAAAAGTTTTTCATAAGATAAATTGGCATATGTTATAGAATTATAATCTACTGGGTTATAGCTAAAGTGATTATTCTCAAGATCAGAAAACATTTCAGAATACTTTTGATTTGGTTTTTCATCAATGCAATCAATTAATATGTCTCCAATACTTTTTCTACTCTCAAAAATATAATTTTGATATCTACACCATCCATTATTTTCACCTGTACAGAACCAATAATATTTCCCTTTATTTATTTGTCTGTACGCACCATGTTTATCATCGTTTCGCATGGTCCATGTATCATCTAGTGATTGAAGCCAATATCCACCACCTCCTCGCCAATAAGTATAGTATCTGTTAATTTCAGTATCCCACTTATCAAATCTACCCATGTATATCCATTTCTCTTCATTTTTTGTTAGATATGTAGCTCCAATAATAAGATCCTTACCTTTAAATCTCTTCCCATTTTGAATTTTGTCTGTTCGAGTTTTTATCTCTTTATAATCAGGCGAATCTACAGGAATCAATATTAAATCTTTTCTGTCCCAACCATATACAAATTCTCCATCAAGTCCTTTACCTTTTAGACAATCACAATTCTCTAAAATATAAAGTAAATTATTAATTGTGATTTCGAACTCAAATCCTCTAGGATCATATATTCTACAGTAAGCTTGTCTGTGATTTCCCCAATCACCGGAATAGTCTCCTACTTTTTTATTTAGTACAAATCCTCTAGTTGGTTCATTATCAAAATCATCTGGTTCAATTTTTTCATCTCTCCAGTTATTCCAACTTGTTTCTTTACGAAGCTTATTTTTTTCATCATAATAGATTACATAGGCAAGCTCTTAGTATAGGTATCAGATCTGTTTTGATACCCTACTTTAATTTTCTTAGGAATATAAATACTCATTCAGTTTCCCTCTTATCATCGTAATACCATCGTTTATCAATCAAATCCTTTATAACACCGCTTTGCTCCATTCCAATCCACTGATCCAATGTAAGTGGCTTATAATCAGACAACATACAGAAACAGTCGATCATTTGAACAGGAATTGTTTTTTGTTCATCATCATATTTTGATTTACGTAATGTACTTCTCGTTATGTCTTTGAACTGTTCCACTAATTCCTGATCTTCCGTAAGATGAGTGTGTCCATGCAGCATCCAGGTAATGGGTGTACCATCTTTATCAGTACGAAACTGTCCATTGTAACAAAATATTGGATAGTGACATAAAACTACCTTTCTTCCATCGTCATGCATTTCTGCATAAGGTTTAATCCATTGAAATAATGACTGATCAAATTTCCTATCCTGTAAAAACTTATCATGTCCACCACTCACTAAAAACTTCTTCCCATTTAATTTGCGAAGTATTTCGTTGGTTTGCTCACCTTTGCCAAGTGAAAAATCACCAAGTATAACAACTTCATCATTTTTTCTTACTACAGAATTCCACTGCTTAATCATATAATCGTGCATCGCTTCCAGTGATTCAAAGCCACGTTTATCCATAGCGGTATTCATCCGTGTGTGATAAAAATGGTTATCTGCAATATAATATCTCATTAAATACCTCCGATTGAATCTTTACAAGTTTTTGTAACATTATCATAATTTAGTTTGTCGCTATATTTCATCCACTCTTGCAACTCAGAATAACCACATGAACACTCATGTATAACAATAGGGTATCCATAATCGTATTTAATTGCAGAACTCATATATTGACCACATTTAGGACATTTCCTCGTCATTATCCTCTTCTCTTTCTGCATATAATTTAGCATCAATATCGTTTAAAATATCTTCTTTGTCGTTATCCAACCTGTCATTAATTACTTCCTCTAATGCATATTTAAGCCATTTTCCGACATCTGGTCCTTCCGGTACGCCAAGTTCCATAATATCCTTCCCATTTATAGCCAAATCTTTTATAGAAAAACACTTCGCTTCTGCCAGAACTTCATTTAATATTTCTTCTGCACGAAAAATTTCCCATAGACGATCTTTTGCATAATACGGATTGTGTGCCATAATATCGCAGAATCTTACATCTAACAGTCTTCTAAGTTGTGCTTCACCAAGTTTATTCAGATATTTTTTAATTTTATTCGGTTTTGGTACAATTGTCATATCATGACTTGCTACAAGTTCTACTACAGATTCCCTAATCTCGTTGGAAAATTTTAGTCTACGAAGTAGTGACTCAGTAATCTCTGCACTTTTAACAGCATGTCCATAAAAATGCTCAATCCCTCGATCTACCGTTTTTGATTCAGATTTGCCAATATCATGCAATAAGATAGCAAGTCTGGTTTCTAATTCATGTATTCTACAAGCTATTAATGCGAATCTAGTGTGATTCCATACATCATAAATGTGATACATATTATTCTGAGAGCAGCCCATCATCTTACTTAACTCAGGAATTGCTGGTGAAATATCAATATAATAATCAAGTACATATTCCGGATGATCTGAAATAAGAATCTTACACAGCTCTGATTGTATTCTTTCTGCAGAAATCTTTGACAAACCATCATTTGTTTGTACCATTGCAATATTGGTATAGTTTTCAATATGGAATCCTAATTGGGCGGAAAACCTTACAGCTCTCATAATACGTAACGGATCTTCTGTGAATCTATCAACAGGTGTGCCTACACATCGTATAACTTTATTCTCAATATCTTTTAGTCCATTGAACGGATCAATAAATCCATCATCGTCATTATAAGCAATTGCATTCATTGTAAAATCACGTCTTGCTAAATCTTCGTGAATATTTCCGATAAATTTTACAGAATCTGGATGGCGACTATCAGTATATTTTCCATCAATTCTATAAGTAGTTATCTCGTATCCACGATAATTTACCATGACAGTTACAGTGCCATGCTGCAAGCCTGTTTCTACTACACGAAATCCTTTACTACGGAACAATTTACATACGTCTTCCGGTAAAGCGTTTGTGCAAATATCCCAGTCGTGTACAGGTAATCCTATAATAGAATTTCGTACAGCTCCACCTACAAGATAGGCTTCATAACCATTACGATTAAGCACATAGAATATAGATTTTACGGACTCTGGTAATACAATACCCTCTATCATTTTTACTCTCCTTTCTTTAAGATTTAATGTGCAGATAGGGATTTGAACCCTATATAAGCAAATTTTATCAATTTTGTTTACTGACATAAATTCGCCATTATAATATGCCTAATTTTGTAAATAAAGCATTATTATACGCATATATCCATTCTGCCACTGCACGACCTAATTTTTAAATGCATCTAAAATATTAATAGTGGTGTGCTATTACGCCAAAAGGGGACTTGTCCTTACCTGTTAAGGGGTGACGTATCATAACTCTTTACATCCTATTCTCTTACTCGTTTATCTTCGATTGAAGTTTTTCATACCTTTAGACTTAAAGCCCTACTCCTTAGATGATGGCTGCTTCTAAGCCAACATTCCACTATTCAACTTCTTAATTCTTTTTCTTCTTTACTTTTCCGGTGCAGAAACCTACAACAAAAGCTGTTGCAATACAAATGATAAATGCCCCGATATTTATAACAATCATTATTTGTTGTTTCTCCTTCGTTTCATCTCAGCAAGTACTTCATCAGCCGCACGATTTCTTTCCTGTGTTTCCATTCTGCGATCCATTGCCTCTGTACTTGTGTCATAAGCAATCTGCGCTCCTGCTGCACGTTCTCTTGTTTTCTTCGCACCCTCGCGCACTCTTTCAAGCATACGGTCACTTTCGTTTGTGCTTGCACTTGCATTCATGCCCTCATGCAGAGAAATAATCTGCTGATCTGCTTCCATCTGATAAACCGTTCTTTCTTTTTCCTCTTTGAGTTCATCAAGTTCCTGCTTAATAGCACTACGGATTTCATTCTGCTGCTCTTTTGCTTTTTTGTATTCTTCAATAGTATCTTTCAACGTCTCAATCTTACCCTGAATAGTAATCTTCTTCATAGCATACTGTCTTGCAGTATCATCATCACCAGAATCCAGACAATTATTGATAGACTTATCAATCTTCATAAGTTCTTTTTTGAGGTCGTACTGTTCTTTTTCTGCTTCATCCAGTTTACCGGCAATCTCTGTATAAGACTGTTCTGCTTTGCTGTACAGAGTCTCTTTTTCTCTGATCGCATTATTGAAATAATCTCTTGCACCATCCGGCGTAGAAGCGTCCTGTCTTGCGATTTCTTCCGTTCTTCCTCTGAACTTAATTACGAGTTGCTTGAAAAATGTTTTGTTTAAAATCAGTGCCGCAATAATAATTACTCCCAAGATTGAGAGACAAAAGATAACTACATTACTTGTTCCTACTGTCATTTTATTCTACCTCTACTTCAAATTCTTTGCACAGTTCTAAAAGACCGCCATCCCGTCCTTCTCCTACTGCATGAAACTTCCATTTTGATTCATCACGATAAATTTCACCAGCAATGATAGCTGTAGAATTTCCGAACTTCTCTTTGAGATCGTATCTCATAATTTCGTTTCCAGTTACATCATCTACAATACGGATATATGAGTTTTCCACCATGCCAAAATTCTGCATACGGCGTTCTGCCTCAAAAATGGTCACACAAAATACTACTCTGTCCGCATATTTTGGAAGTTTTTCAAGATCCACTTTGATGACTTCATCATCACCCTCTCCAAAGCCTGTTAAATTATCTCCACTATGGATTACTCCACCACTCGGATGTTTCAGGTTATTGTAAAATACAAAATCATTATCAGATCTTGTTATACCAGCTTTGGTAACAACAAACGCAGAAGCATCCAAATCAAAATCTCCATCATCATCATACTTTGCTGTGTCCCAACCAAGGCAAACGGAAATTCTATTTACAATACTGTCCTTTGACAGTGCAACTTTATCTCCCTTTTTAAGACTTATTGACATATCACTTTATCTCCTTCATTATCTCCTTCGTTATTTGTATCTTTTTGCCATATCAGAAATACTACCATCCTGTGTTCCCTCACCGATAGCTTTAAACTGCCATTCATCATTTTCGTCACGATACAGCTCTCCAACGATAAGTGCTGTACATTTGTCATAACCATCTGTAAGATTGTAGCGACAAATTTCTTCTTTGGTTGCATCATCTACAATTCTTGCATAACAGTTTTTGATCATTCCAAAATGCTGCCCCTTAACTCTACAGTTGTAGATATTCACAACCACTACCAACTTCTTAATATCCGGCGGCATTTTCTTCAAATCAATCGCAATCTGTTCGTCATCATTTCTTTTGCCCTTTCCACCAACAAGATTGTCACCCCTATGTTTAATGCAACCGCTACCATGTGTAAGATTTCCATAATAAATAATATCATCAGATCTTGTCAGACTACATTCTGTAACTTCATCTGTTTCTACCTTTGAAAAAAGTCCGAACAGTCCAGATTTCACTTTCTTTGAAATTCGTTTTGTGGATTCACGAAGTATAAATACAGAAGAATCACAATCAATTCTGCTTCCGCTCTGTGCCATATCCCATCCAAGTCCTACAGTTACATTTGCCAGTTTCTCTACTGCTTTTGAAAGATTTACTTTTTGCCCTTTTGTTAAACTTACTGCCATTATTTATTTCCTCCTACATTAAACTCCAAAACTACTGCAAAGTGCCTGTAAACCACCGGAATATCCCTGTCCAATAGCATTGAATTTCCATTCTCCGTTGTGGCGATACAGTTCGCCAAGAACCATTGCTGTTTCTGTGGAATAATCTTCTCCCAGGTCGTAGCGGATCATCTCTTCATCATTGTCTTTGTTTACCATTCTAATGTATGAATTGGAAACCATACCGAAGTTCTGCAGTCTCTCTTCTGCCATATAGATAGTTACTGTAAATGCAATTTTTTCAACATCAGCCGGAATCTTTGTCAAATCAACGATAATCTGCTCATCGTCTCCATTGCCTAAACCAGTAAGATTGTCACCCATATGCTGAACTGCACAACTTGAATGTTTGAGATTGTTATAATATACGAAATCATCTGAATTTCTTACTTTTCCATTTGCTCCAAGAAGAAATGCTGCCGAATCCAGATCAAAATTATCACCATCGTACTTATTTGCATCCCATCCCAAACCAACGATAATCTGCTTTAATCCTGCGTTTCCTTTTGTAAGATCTACTTTCTGTCCTTTTACTAAATTTACCATAATATTTTCTCCTTTTATTTTCTAGGAGTGGCATTTTTACCACTCCATTTATTATCTACTACTCGAAATGAAATAGGATATGCCATAACAGTTAAAAGGATAAATGGCAGAAACTTTGTTGCACATGCAAGCCCCAGCCTACGGCGTAACAACACAAGGTTATATTTTCAATTTTCTTGTACTCTTTATCTCTTTTAACCATATACTTTCCTACTTTCTTTTAATTTTTATAACAGCTTTTCGTACTAAATCAATTGGGATAATCATAAATGCCAAAACAACTGTTACACCCCACTGCATAAGCGTCATTGCTGTACATCCCATAATATCTCCACCAAACTGTGCCAAAACAAATGTTAAAGCAAAAATTGCTACTGCAATTTCAACAAAGAGCTTATTCTTTCTGATTCCTTTAAATAAATTGAATCCATCGGTTCTGATGTTAAATCCATTAAATGTTGCCATCATAACAAGAAGTGCAAATCTAGCTGTTGCATAAACAGACTCATTATTTCCGAAAATTTTCTGTACCGGCGGCAACAGTGTAATACCGAAAATTCCAATAAATGCCACAACTGATACTGCAATCTGACCGATAGTTTCTTTTGAAAGAAGTTTTGATCCTTTTGGAATAGGTTTTTCTTTCATATATTCGTCTTTCGCAGGTTCTCCACCAAAGGAAAGGGAATTAAGAGAATCCATAACAATGTTAATTACAAGAATCTGTACCGCAGCAACTGCTTCCACAGACATAATAATTGGATATAAGATACTGAGAAGTACTAGACCTATATTGATAGGTAACTGAAATTTTAAAAATTTCATAACATTGTGCATAAATGTTCTTCCAAGAAGAACCGCATCTGTAATAGATACGAAGTTATCATCTGTGATAATAATGTCGCCAGCTTCCTTACATACGTCTGTTCCAGATCCCATTGAGAATCCAACATCTGCAGCTTTCAGTGCTGGTGCATCGTTAGTCCCATCTCCTGTCATACCAACACATAATCCAAGTTCTTGAGCTAAACGCACAATTCTAAGTTTAGTGTTTGGTGTTGCTCTAGCGATAACTTTAATATAAGGAAGTTTTTCTTTTGCTTCTTTGTCTGATAATGCATCAAAGTCAATAGCTGACATAGCAATATCAGATTTACTTGTGAGCAGTCCAGCATCTTTTGCGATAGCTTTTGCTGTGTCGATAACGTCACCAGTTACCATCATTACCTGAACTCCTGCACCGTGCATTTTTGCCACCGCTTCTGGTACTTCTGGACGTACATCATCACGAATAGCAACCAAAGATGTAATAATAAGATCATTTGGGAATCCATCTTCTGGAAGCTTAGAAGAACTATAACCAGTAGCAATTACTCTCATTGCTTTAACGGTATATGATCTTACAATCATTTTAAGTTTATCTTTATCAATAGGCTCAAGACCGTTTAGAGTCACGTATTTTGTTGCTGCATCAATCAATCTCTCTGGAGCACCTTTATAATATGTAAATGTCTCACCGTTATATTCTGTTTCAACAGCACTAAATTTATTTGCACTATTAAAACTATTCTTGTTTACAATAGTTGTAGATCCAGTGATTTTCTTATACTCATCTGCATTAACTAAAGAAAGTAATGCTCTCTCTGTGGCATTTCCACCAACAATTTTATTATTTTCATCAAACATTGCACTACTATTTAAGATGACATTATATTTAAACAAATTATATGTATTTTCATCTTCTATAATAGATTTTCCATCACCCATTACATTCTCTACTGGAACAAGTTTCCCAACTGTAAGCGTTCCTGTTTTATCGGTACAAAGTAACTGAATATTACCTGCTTCTGGAATTTTGTTAGTGTGTTTAGCTAGGACATTGTGTTTAATCATTACTTTTGCATTCTGCGCGGTAATTAGATTAATAATAAGCGGTAATCCTTCTGGTACTGCTGCGACAATAATGGTAAGCGCAGTTACTGCAATGGTAAGAATATTCTTCAAAATACCAATCCAACCCATTCCAAAATATTCTGCAACGCCACCATACTGAATAATATTTGTGATAATCAGTGCTACAACAATGATTGAAGCTCCGATATATCCAAAATTACTAATCTGACCGGCAAGATCATCTAACTGAATTTCCAGTGATGTCTTTGTTTCTTCGATTTCATCAATGGTCGAAATTGTCTGACCGTTTACTGTGTCAACACCAACATTAGTTACGAGCATCTTTCCTTCACCGTCTGTTACCGTTGTTCCGGAAAACAGTGCGTAAGAATTTGTATAATCACTTGAATCCGCTTTTCTCTGACCACCAAATGCGATAGGTGAATCTTCTTTATCCCATGCTGTTTTTTTGCAAGGCTCTGACTCTCCATTCAATACAGAGTTGTCAACTTTTACATTTCCTTCTACCAGATAACCATCTGCATGAATGGCTTCTCCGGACTGAATGATAACCAGATCACCGACAACCAAATCATTTGTATTGATATGCTCGATTTTTCCATTTCTGATTACATTACAATAATGAACTGATGTCCTATCCTTCAACTCTTTTGTACTTTTCTGGCTTTTCAGTCCGGTGTTCATTCCTAACAATGCGATTGCCAATAATACTACTGCTACACCAATCGGCTCTGAGTAAGATCCCTGTCCAAACACTGCAATAACTGTAAATACAATCATCATTGCTAAAAGAATCTGATTTATGTGATCTTTAAATGTTTCCATAAAGAACTGAAACCATGTTTTCAGCTTTTTCTCTGGCAGTTTATTACTACCATACTTTTCTCTCTGCTTTTCTACTTCACTACTTTTTAAACCGTACAAAATTAAATTTCTCCTTTCACAATTCTTTCGTTTACAGACATAACAAACTCATTGATTCTTTTATAATCCGGACTGTCTGGAAGTGATGTGTTTTCTGCATCATATTTCAGTCTCTTTTCCAACTCGTTTACCATCTCAAAGAATTCTGGAATTGGCTGTTTGTTTTCATCCAAATATTTACCGTTTCTAATATCCATCAACAAATCATGTTCTTTTTCTCTGTATGTAATAATCTTCTCATTTTCCAAAATATCAAAACACATATAGTATAGGCGAACCAGGTGCATCATGTGTTTCGACAACTTTCCATGCTCTACCGCATGTTTATTACGCTTACCAATTTTCGAGTAATCTTTAACAATATTATTCATTTCGGACCACATAGACTTATAGTCACGTAATGGATAATGCTTCAGATTAATATCCATGTAAATCTCTGTATCAAAATCTTCTTGATGAGATTTATCAATATAAAGCTTAATAGAGTCTTCTGGAAATGAAAAATATTTCTCAGGGAAAGTATAAAATGCATTGTTTATCGAATTTAAAATATGTTGTTCACGCTCTGTTTGTCCTACTAAACGAGCTGCCTTGTTATTTGTTCTTCTTAATTGTTGCGAAGCATAACCACCAAATGAATAAATTGCCCTTTTAGATAAAAACATATGTGCATTATCTAATATTTCTTGTCCAATTGGATGAATATATAAATAATGTTCTGGTTTAAGCCCTCCTAGCTCAATAACATTAGGGTTGCAAGCTGCCATAAGATAAATAATCTTATTAAACGCATAAATAGTTGTATCTGTATCTTCGTTGATAAATTGTTCAAAATTCTGGTTAGTAAGAATTTCATGCTTTTTATTTAAGCAAATTCCCCTCAAATCCAAATCGCTCGTTCCGTCAGATTTTTGAGTACCATAGCTATAGCTTCCACCTAACCCCAACAAAATAATGTTGGAGCCAAGGTGTTCATTGTTTCTCAGAAAATCATAGTCCGGACCAGCTACTTTTTTCTTAATCTCTTCAATGTTCATATCAGTCAAACCTATCAATCTTAATCATTTTTACAATGTTGCCGGTAGTCACTTTTACAATCAGATTCCACTCTTTATCTTTACTGTAGCCAACACCACAAGCACTTGCTTCATCTTCACCCTCAATAGGTGTTGAAGCTGTATATGCCTCAAGTGTTTTTCTAATTTCCTGTAAATCACCCTTAAGCATCTCAGTAAAGAAACCACGTCCAACTCCGCCTGTCATATCTTTGCAGTCTTTCAATAAGAAGAAAGTATGTTCACCAGATCGTTTATATGGATTTTCTCCCCACATGTTTGGAGACGGAATAATTGCAACAACTTCTGAGAATCCGTTGCTAATTCCCCAAGTTTCTTTAGTTTCTGTCTTTTTAGAATTTGCAGTAAACTTAGGATCTTCGCCATGACTATAATCAAATTCAAATACTACGTCTGTATTTTTTCTACAACTATCACTTATAAGATTTCCATCATAAGTATAAATTTTTCCATTTACTTCAAGCTCTAATTTATATGGATTTTGGGTTGCTCTATTTGTATAGTTGTTGACAAAGAATTTATAACGTCCTTCTGGAGCAGTTCCAGTTGCCCAACGAATATTCTCGACAGGAGTTACTGTTTCGCCATTAACATTTGCATCAACATCCAATGAACCATATCCATGATTTTTATGACCAAAATAAATTTCTACTCCATCAGGACAAATGCAATGCACATCAAGATCGGTACGTGTATTCCAGATTAGAGAACATCTGATCTCACAACTTTCATATTTTGCACCTTTTGCTTCAAGTCGCTCACGAATTACAGAATCAATACCACTCTGGTAATACCAAGAGAACGGATTGTCCCAGTTCATAATATTTTCAGCTTCCGGAACCGTAGCTGTTACCATTCCCATAAGATGAGTTGTTCCATCAACCTTTACTTCTAATTTATCTGCGGTAGGAAGAATTGTTTTCCTAAATTTGTCCCATGTCATAGTCACCTGTGGAATTACAGATTTTGTCTCATTACTATCTGTAGTTTTAGTCTGAACTCCTGCAAATACTCCAGTCTTTACTTCCTCTTTCTTCTCAGTTTTACTCTTCCAAATAAACTCATTCTCAGGAAGCTCATCCAGTTTTGCATATCTTCTTCTAAGTGAATCTGCAAGACCAAGTTTTTCAATAAGTTTTTCAGCACTTTCAACAGCTCTCTGAGTAGGTGCAGACTGTGAACGTCTATAATTCTCAGCACTCATATTTGTCTCAAATTTTCGTTTGATTGTATCAAAGTCATCTCCATCTACAATATAATCAAGTAATGTACCTAACATACTTCCGGAAATGTGAGTAAATCCATTTGGAGCTGTAGCAGCATATTTCCAAATCATATTAGTGTGCTGTGGCTGATCATTGATAGAAGCAATCTTCTCTTTTGTTTCCTTAAACCATTTGCACATTGCTACATAGCTGCTACCTCTATATAAACTTCCGGATTCTAATAAATTAAGTGCCTGATCAATCTGTGACATGGAATACTTCTCAAGTGCTCTTTTCAGCATTCCATAATCTTCAGCTTTCTCAGCAGAAACCTGTGAAGCATTTTTTACTCTTGATGTATTGATCATTACTCTTGGAAGTTTTACAGAAAAATGATGGAATCCATTAGTATCATATGTTCCAAGATCCACATAGTCTGATACGAATATATCCTGGACCTGTGCAGATTCAACAATCTCTTTCATTTGTGTAATTGGTTCAATAAACATTCCAGGGATATTTTCAATATTCCAAATAGCAGATTCAGTTGTTCCATCGTCTTTAATAAATACAAGTCCACCAAATCGATCTACAAAGTGTTTACAAGCTCTACATGTATATTCCTGTTTGCAAGCATCTGGAAGATAGTAAAGAAATGTGTCAAATAAGTCAGATACGCTTGTTCTGAACAATGGTGTTTTTACATTGTCTTTTAATTTTGATGCAAAAGTTTTCTTAATGTTTTCAATAAGTTCCTCATATCCATTGTTCTCATTTTCCAGATTTCCGGATCATACATCTTCATAATTTTTTTCTCCTTATTTTTTATTCAAAATATTTTTTAATGAGTTTCTTGGCAGATTTATCAGGAAGTAATTTTATAAGTCTAATAATTTCTTTAGTACACTCTCTTTCAAAATCATTGTCAGAGTCCTGTACCTCTTTATTGAATTTATCAATATATGAATTACTTACTTTCTGCTCCTTAATACTTTCTTCTCTCTTTTCTTTCATTTCATTCTGAATTTTCTTCGCTCTTTCAATATAGTCATCTGCAAGAAAATCGTCATACTGCATACTTACAGCATCTCTGATCTTATTTGTGAGATCCACTGAAAGAATTGTTACAGCACCCATCGTTGGACGCATAACTGAGAGAAGTCCTTTTTCACTCATTCCTAACTTCTCATAAACTGTTTTAGCTCTACTGAAAATTTCTCTATCTGTCATTTCATAGAAAATTAATTCTGCTTTTGTCATATATATTCTCCTTTTTAAAACTAATCAATTGCTATAAAATCAAATTCTTCTACTTTATAATTATCGCTCTCATAATGACGCAAATTAACTTTTAAATCATCAAATGGAAGACACGCAGATGCAACACGCATGTTCTGAGGATAATCTTTCAGAACATCAATTAATTCTTTTACAGTTTTTACCGTCATTTGTATACTCCTTTATTGATTTTTCAAGAGAATTGTATTACAGTTATCAATTAAGATATTAGTAGTTCCATGGATACCACACCAGGAGCGTTGCACGTCACTATATCCTGGTGTAGAACCTGTGGAAGTGCTTAAAGCACGTTTAACATATGATTATGAAAGGATAGACCTTATGATAAAGATCTTATTATCTGGTAGCTTTGGAATTACTATCATTTATGCTATCTGTCATATTACTTCTATAGTCGGAAAGTGCTATTTAGTACGAAAAGTCACTGAATCCAACTTATCTGACGAACAAGTAGAATCAATAGCAAAAATGATGTCTAAAGATATCAATATTAATATCCCAATTAATTAAACATATGTTCCTTCTTTTACGATGGCTGGTCATCACGACAGTCCTCTTTTATTTTAAGAACAAATGGTGATTGCTCATAAAACCAAACTTTTATCGCTTTGTCTTGAAATTATTTTTCACTACAATAATTGTTACAATAAGAAAGATTACAAGCATCACAAGGCTAATCCACAATGGAATTAGAACAACTGTCCATGACCATGTGATTAATCCGGTAAGCTTAAGTACCAGAAACACAATTTGTAAAACACCTAGAATTCCAATTCCACTTGAACTGCTACTATTTCTTTTGTTATTCATTTCTCTATTCCTCCTATTCTTCAACTTTATATTTGCAAACTAATGGACATTCTTCTTCATTGCATTCATTATCAGTCAGTTCACATCCGTATTCTTTATAGCCGGTATCCCACTCAGAATAAGATACATAATTATATTCGCAATCATCTAATTTGCATTCTATAACTTTATCTTCCATAATTAATCCTGCTTCGTTGCGATAGATTTAATATTATTCTCAAGCTGCCTATATGTATTATTTTGTGTAAGTATATTTAATACCGTGTTTGAAAGCATATCTTTAGTAGTATTGTCAAAAGTTTCTTTCATGGTGCGATTAATCTGATCACGAATATCTTCAAAGTAACTATCCATTTTCTTTTTAATTTCTTTTTCCACATATGTTTCATAATATTTTTTTATATACTCATCAAATGTTACTTCTTCGTATCTGTCATATTTATCCATCATTCTGAATCTCTCATTGTCTAATCGTTCTTTTAAGCACTTCTTTATATACTCTTCAACTGTGTACTCATTTACATCTGCATCGCCCCAGAAATCTTCTTTTCTGACAGTAATTTTAGTATTTGTAATATAATCATTTACAAATTCATTGAAATTTTTTGTCACTACTTCTGAAATAATATCGCCACCAAGTTTTGCTACCTGTTCTTTAATGGTATCCTCTACTTGCGATTTAACTGCTTCTTCAATATTTCCAGACACAGATTTTTCAATGAGATCCTGCAAATTATCCATTTCAAATGTTATCTTCATTTCTCCACTCCTCCTTATTACCTACTTCCAAAAGAAAACTAAAAATGTTACAACAATTTGTGCTAAATGAATTATCTGATCCTGAATTAAATTAATCTTTTTCTTATTTGCTTTCATATTATCTGTAATCATGTGAATTATTACATTAAGCACAAACACTAACGGATAATAATGTCCACCAAATATAATTACATACAATGTTGGTGCAAGCATCATCATAAATGTCCAGCTAAAACTATGCATAAATAACGCCATCAGATAATCATGCTTATATAAATCATCTGGAGCATTTTTCTTCCACCACGATTTTTGTTTTGCAGACGCTAACCATCCTTGAAGATAATAGTCATCCACTATATGGCAAAAAATCATAGTGATTAAAATAATGAAATATTTCATCTACAATACCTTCTTCCCTATTCAATTTTTATTTATTCTGGAAATTAACTGCGGAATCGCAGCTATAAGAATTAATCCCAGGAGATTTTATCTCCATCTATTTTGTATCTTTTGTAATATTTCATTCCCATGTCAAACAAAATTTGTCTATATTGCTTCTTATACGTATTCCATGGATTAAAATAATATTCATCGTTTGCAAATATAAATGTTGTATGTTTTTTACCTTCCATCATTGCCATAGATATTCTTCTATTTTGGTCATAAACAGCACTATTAAATACATCCTTTATACGTTTATTAATTTTGTAACATTCTACTTTTTTAGTAATAAAAAGGAATTTTATATATACTTTTTTCAATTTTTTCTTGCAGCATTAAACATATAAGAAAAATTATTAAAATGGTAAAAACCATAATACCAATAATAGCTATAATTGTACTGAACATAAATTTCTCCAATCAAACTAAATTTTTATGCGATCAATAAATTCTCTACTCTATTAATTTCTTCTTTTAATCGCTTAAGTCTATTCTGAATAAGGATATTAAAGCCTTTTACCGCATCTTCATATGTATCAGCATAAATCCTCGCATAGCAGCTAACACCATTTTTCTTTAATTCACCATTCTTTTTATATTCATAAAACATAAAATCAACTATTCTACCTTTTACTGGTTTACAGAAGAAATTGGTCGCCCTTTCATCTTCTAAATAAGCAAATGCAAAAACATCTCCGTCCTTAATTTCATCTTCTCTATATTGCAATCCTGCCTCTTCAAAAATTTTATGAGTATAATATTGAAGCGCACCGCCAATAGTATATTTATCAATTTTATAATGTATCATTGTATTCTCCTTAAAATTTCTATACTTCGTTTGTTAATGCGTGTCGTAACATATAATCACAACATCTCCTTAAATATTTTCCGAAACTTTTTAATCTATCTGCCGATAAAGTAAATCTGTACCCTGTATTATCAAAGTCCCATAAAGAAAATTCATAATAATCTGTTTTTCTATATTTATGAATAACCCAATTTACTCCATCTCCAAAAGTAATATGCTCATGATCTAATATTGGAGTTATATGTGTTTTTCCATCAGCATCTTCCCATATATACTCTTCTTTACCATCAGCCAAAATATTACAAAATTCTGCAATTAGTCCAATAATTGAATTTTCATCTCCAAGACATTCAAAATATCTTGCGTTCATCATCCAATTTGGTCCTTCATCTTTATACTGACTAAAGATAGACCATACATAATCCACTTCATAAACTTCATCCCAAGACTTTTGTGGTTTTGAATATTTACCATAACAGCGTGATTTCCTCGGATAAAATCTGAAGAGTAATCTTGTTTCTTCGCCTGGATAATCATCTTCTTCCAAGATAAAATCAATCTTTTGTTTCTTCATTCAAAATCTCCTTACTAAGTTCTTCATAGTATTTATTAATTTGATAATAACAGAATGCATTATTCAACGAATATCCTTCATCACATTTTTTCATAACCTTGCTGAAAAAAATAGAAACTCTTCTTCGTTATAATTATCAAAGCACTCTTGATACCATTTTTGAACTTTTTGCCTAATAGTAAATTTTCTTTTATTCATAAATTTTCTCTGTAAAAACTAAATTCTATAACCCAACAAATAATCCGAATAATATCAGTATCTACTTTTTCATTTCCAAATACATCCTGGAGTATATAATAACCATTCAAATTTTTTCCTAAATAGCTTATATCTTCATATAAAATATATTCAGTACGATTTCTACCAATGGAAACTAATGCTATAAAACTTATCCTATAGCTTTTAGGAGGATCTGACTCTCTCCACTTATCTACATATCCATTGTACATAGACATTAAATGCCATACTTTTTTGTCCATATAATTACCACAGCATTTCCGAGATAAGCCAAGCAGGTCCATCATCAGGTTTGATCTGCCTACAACTCACAGCATGATAATAAGCCTGTTCTCTATTTAGAAATTCTCCATCAGTTGTTCTAAATCCTTGTTCAAGTTCTTTGTATCCTATTTTGGGTTCAAAACCAAGTGCTGCCAATTGTCTAAATGGAGCATCGTGTCTCAATCCACATAAAATAACCTCTTGATCAGTTTTCTCAATATAAAACTTTACTGCAGCTGCTATAATCATTTTTTACCGTATCTCTCCTTAAGTTTATCTGTTAGTGTTACTGCCACAACATGTGTTCCAAGGTAATAATTAAGGGCAGTACCGATTAGATCATATCCCTCGTCTACAAGGATATTCTCAGGCAACCTGATTCCCTTTGATTTAATGTCATTCTCAGTTAACGGTATCGGAATACACAAGTCTAAGTCTTCAGCCATTTTTAATAAATTAGCAGCCCTATCTTTTGTTTTGGTTAATATAGGATATTGAGTTGTTGCGCTTGTATAAAGTAACTGTGCACTATTTCCGGTACCTCGATCTTTGATAATTAAATTTGTACTCATATATTCTCCTTTACAATCCAAGTTCTTCAATTACCGGCAATACCTTATCTGTTAATTCTGGATAAAATTTTGCTAACGTCTCTCTAGCATTTAATGGCTTGTCTGGTTTTGTATATCTTGCACACTCCCAGTCAATTACCATTTGTATAAAATCAGAATGTGTTTTTGCTTTAACATTATGATGAGGCATATGGAGCCTGTGCCAATAGCGTACTTTCTTATAATCAAAAAACATATATAAGAACATTTTATCTAAATCATGAAATAAGCTTCTAAAAGTATTATATCCCAATAACTGTTTCTCAATTTTTCTAAAAGCTTTTCTATGATCTGATGTATATTTGATTCTATCCTTATTCTTCATTTTTCTTCTTTCTTTCCAGTTTTATCATACCAATAATAATTAGATTTCTTCTCGTCATTCTCAGTACCTTTTTCTTTTATCCAATGATACTGCCCTTGATCACGACAAGCCATTTTACAAGCATTCATAATAGTTGTAAAATTATTTGATTTTAACATCAATAATTCCATATCAAAAACTTTGAACTCTCTAATTAGTTCTGATTTTTCCATGTCTTTTTCAGACACCCCATAGATACATATTGTATGAGTCCACTCATAATATTCGCATTTATTGCATATAGAAATTAAGCTATTATCTTGAGTGATTCTATTAATAAATCCATTTGCAATCTTAGTCAGATATTCCTGGTTGAATGAAGAAACAACATCATCATTTATTTTGTATGCAATTTTATATGTACCTGTTGGACCTTCACCATATTCCCCATAATACTCATTTACAGTTTTAATACCTGCAAGCATTTTAATTGGTCTTGGATTATTAGCAACAATTCCAACTTTCTTAGCGTATTCTAATAGATTAGGATATTTATCATAATTTCCAAACGGAATGCCGCATTGAACTGTAAAAGCAACTCTAAAAACTAACCAAGTTTGTCTCATATTTAGTTTGCCACTAGAATCTATAAATACATTTTCTGTCTCTCCATTTTCGTATAGTTCCTTAATTTCATCAGGATTGTAATATTTTCTTCCATTAGAGTCGTACCATCCAATGACATCAGTGTTTCCACTATACGAATCCATTTCATCAGTTATTATATAAATTTTATCAACAAAACGTTTTTTTTCATTCTTCAATTCTTCCATACTTTATCTCCAAATAAAAAGTTTATTCTATACTCCCATAGCAATCATTGGAAATGCAAATGCCCATAAACAAATTGGATTTTTTGTAAAATATAACGCTACAGATACTGCTATTGCAGTGCCAACCCATGCTGCTACCTTACTTACTGTATTATTATTCATTATTTTTCTCATTTCTTTCTAATTTTCTTCCACAATACGGACAGTATATAAAATTATCAATATTTGAAGTTAGCTTAATTAACCCTTTTTCTTCTGCCTCTTTATATAACTTTAGTTCTTTCAGCCATTTAATGAGTTGCCAATGTTGTATCTCTATTATTTTACAATTTGATTTTATATCATTATCAATAGAATCAACTGACTCAAAATTCATAGCGCTACGTGCTCTTTCCACTATTTCTTCTTCGTAAGCAATTGCTTCATCTAGCGTTATTCTTAACATTTTTCTTCATCTCCTCTAACTTCTTCTCTATCGGATTAATAATCTCTTCCAATACCTGCTGCTCGTAATTTTCTTTCCAAAATTTCTCTCTTTTCCAAAACGGAACTTTTTTAACTTCACCTATTAAATCAATACACGCCATAGCTGTCAGCATTCCCCAGCATCCATCACATGCTCTTTCATTACACCAATTTGTGAATTGTTTAAATTTCATTTTTGCGTTCCTCCATTTTTTTCTCAGCTTCTTCACGAGAAAAATAAACCTTTGCTTCTTGCTTCTTTTCTAAAACTCCGTTAATAATTTGTAAATGAAAGCCTTTTTTATCAATATGAAAAGCGTCCACTTTGTGTTCTACAATTTTAAGAGGTCTTCCTACAATATCATACACTGTATCTCCGACCTTGCACGGCAATCTCACAAGCAAGCCCTGTTCTTCTAAGTCTTCGTAGTCAGCAAGTTTTTTAAACACTTGTTGGATATAGCAATTCTTGCATCCATCTACTGCGTTTTTACAAAATTCTTCGCAAGTTTTATTCCCAACGCCAATGATATATGTGCATTCATCGTCTGAATAATCTGTTAATCTCTCCATCTACTTCACCTCTTCCATCTGACTTTCTACAGTATCTGCAAGTAACTTCAAGGACTTGATAAATGAGTCCGTCAATGCTATTCTGTCTGGGTATTCAGCAAATGTTCTGACAAGGCTTATAGCATCTTTGAGCTCCTTCTCATCTTCGACGATTTTGGATGCTTCAAGCAATGTCTTTTCAAAGCTGTAAGTAGCGATCTTATTATCGTAAAAAATCAATATGTTTGGAAATGGAATTTCGATAGGGTTTAAATCGTTTTTGCTCCCCATGTGAATCCTTGCAATTTTGCTATTTTCAGAACACCCAAATATTCTTCCTGTGTCTTTACGAACACGTTTTTTCCTGTTAAATTAATCATATTTTTCCTCCCTTAATCTTATTGCTCGCTTTACCTCTTTATCAGAATCTCTGACAACTCTACCACTTGCGCATTTTACACATTTGATTCTCCAACCACCTTTATATCTTTCGAAATGTCCATAACCTGTTGGGACTTTTTCACCGCAACAATAACAAGTTCCTGGATACCTATTCCTTGCCATTTACTTCACCTCTCCTGTAATTTCATCAATACACTGATTCCACCCTTCTGCGAATCCCGCATCAAATGTATTAGCCGGATAGTCTCCATTGTCTTTCTCTGGCAAATCCATAAGTGGACACCAATCAGGTTTAGATTGACGATATCCGTATATACAGTCAATTAGTTTCATGTCATTTTCGCTATCCCCATTTGTTGCATAGCAACATGCATGTTCTCTACCTCCTATACCGAATTCTTGACAAAATATACAAACTACACAATTTTCTGGTGTATCAATCACTAATACTGATTTACTCATCTGATTCCTCCAGTAATAGTTCTTTATTATCGAAAATATTTCCAATAACCTCTCCATGATTACAAGTAGCTTCATCAATCAATAAGTATTGAAAACCTAACTTCTCTGTATTGCGAAGTCGTACAAATGACGCATGGGTTTCGTTATATTCGATTAAATCTTTTTGGGTTACCATTGCTTCATCTGTGTATTGAAATATATCATTTTCCCAAATTTTATTTCCGTTTTTATCGGTCAGACATGCGAACTGACAGAGGGTTTCTGGAATAACTTTCTTACAACTAACCGCAGGAACACAATAATGCTCAACACATTTTGTTTGAATAAAGGTACCTTCGTGAGAAGAAATATAACATCCTTCAACCCATTTGCCGTTATCAATCCGCTTTGCCTTGAAAAGAATTTCTCTCATTCAGTTCCACCGCCTTTCACGATTTCAAGTGCTAATGCAATTGCCTGTTCCATACCTATGTATTTTTTTATCTCAGTATTATCTCTAAATATAAGTGACAGTTCGGAATATATACCCTTTGTTTCTTCTAGCTGCTCAACAATTCTATTAACATCATAGGCTGTAGGCTGTTTCTGAACAGTTGTAATTGCAAGATGTGTAAACAAGTCCATTGGACTTATATCTTCTTCCGTAGCTTTCTGCCTTTCTTTATCCCAGTACCATTTTGACATTTCTTCGATTAATAAGTCTGCATCTATCAGTCTCATACCTTTACCTCATTATCATTTGGCATCTGGAATACTACAGTTTCTTTTAAAACATTTTGTGCTTTCGTATATATTTTATCTATATCGTTTGATTCATTAATGAAAAGTGACATTGTTGCAAGACAGTTTGTAACAGTATGTGTTGTTTTATAATCGACATATCTTTTCTGTATCATATCAAGCGCTTTTATGGCTTTTGCTTCTGTAGAATATTTTCCAAGTGTATACGCGTCTTCAAAATCGTTATATACAATAGCAAAATCTTTATTAATTTTTTCCACGTAAATTGCAGTTAAATTATTAAAATTTAATAAAAATGCTTTATCTTGACTTCTAATTAACATTTTGTGCTCTCCTTATCAAACTTACTCTTTAACATTCCAGCTTTAATCAATTCATAAATAATATCCAGATATGTTCTTTTATCTCTGTATCTGCAATTTGGTTTTTTATGAATCCTCGGATCATCGTCTCTCCAAGCATTTACATCAAAATATTTATTACTCACGAAAAGCATTTTGGTTCCTCTGGCGACACAAAGGTAATAACATTCTGATTTTCCATACTCTCCTACACATTTTTTGAAACCAAATTTTTTAAATTCTTTAACCGGTACCGTTGGAATTAACATTTTGTATCCTCACCCCAATCAAGTTTCTGTCCACAATAAAAGCAGTATTTCATATTATTGGAGCAACTAAATTCAAAACCACATACAGGACATTCTCCACGTTTATATATTTCATTTCCATTAAAATCTATAACAGGACGCATCTTTGATACTTTCTTCTCAGTTTGCTTATCAAGTGCTTCTGAAATAGTCTTTAATTGTTTAAGTAACTCTTCTTTTTGATTAACACCTGTTACTCCAAAATTCATATCTACCACATCTCCATTTCAGCATTTCTAAATTCCGGAAATAAATTATCACTAATAATATCATCCCAGTATATAATTCCTTGCTCATGATCTCTCATCCAATTTATAAGCTCATGCAGTATATTAAAAAATTCTTCTTCATTTTGCATTCTATAAACATATGCATAACCAAAGTTATCATATCCACAAACATGCATATAGATTTCGTATGGACCATACCATTCTGAAATGGCATCTTTATATGCACTTAATGTTATATATGGTCTTTCATAAATACCAATATGGTTGCCAAGAAATATTGATGATTGCACAAATAATCTTTCGTATGTTTTTGATACATCCTTTTTAGTTATCAAATCTTATCACCTACATTTTTTGAAAAACAATTTCTAAGCTCCCATCTTCTTTTTTAGTTTATATCTGGATATTCATCTTTTTCTAAAGTGATTTTTTTTAATATCTCTCAAAACACCATAATTGAT